>DATJAY010000014.1 GCA_035515795.1 Candidatus Acidiferrales bacterium
AAATAGGTTCCATCACGAAGACTTTTACGGGTACCATGCTTGCAAAGCTCGTGTACGACGGAAAAGTCAAGAAAGATGATCCTGTAAAAAATTATCTCCCCATCACTTTGAATCAATCCTCGCTCAACGGAAAAGAAATGACCCTTGTTCAACTTGCAGATCATACGTCTGGGCTCCCTTTTGAACCGACCAACGTGAGGAACGATGCTAAACATCCGTTTGACCGGTATGCTCCTTACAAAAACTACGGCACGGAACGATTATACGATTACCTGTCGCACCAACTGGTTCTGCAATCAACGCCTGGTGAAAAGAGGATATACTCAAATCTTGGAGGCGGTCTGCTCGGCCACATCTTGACTCTGATTTCGAAGAAATCATACGAAGAACTTATGTTTGAAACGATCTGCAGGCCATTGGGAATGTCTAACACATTCGTTGAACTCACACCAGATCGCGAACGCCGGATGGTCCATGGAAGATATCCAAACGGCGATCTGCTTCCATTTGGCGACGGCGATAGTGATGCGCTTATTGGTTGCGGCGGGATAAAGTCCTCTGCCAGAGACCTTGTGAAATATCTTAGAGCAAACATGACCGATACCACGTACTTCTACCTTGCCCAGAAACCGACAAAGCAATTCGACGAGCACTTTTCGGGAGCGCTTGGCTGGGCGCCCTACAGCGAGCGTGGCAAAGTTCATCAGGGAGCGTTTGGAGCTACACCAGGATATACGTGCGGGATAATTTTCGAGAGAAATACTAGAGTCGGCGTGGTTGTACTCACGAACGTTTCGGCATATCTTGCCGCAAAAGCCAACTACACTGAAGGATTATGCCGTGCACTTTACGATCCACTACCGTTTGCCTCCGAGAAAAAGCAGTGAGTATGAGTTTATCAAATTTGTTGATGTCGTCACTACAATGGAACGGCACACTGCGCCTAACATGCCGCGTCACGACGTTCGATTATTATGTACCCTCCGCCCCTGATGCACCTCTATACTTTGTTCCAGAGGCAGCCGCGGGAAAACAGTTTTTATTTCTCCTCCGCTAATCATAATTTAAGCTTTGCAATAAAGAAACAAACGACATGGGGCCTTTAGCCTGCGAGTAATGTGTGGTTCCATGTGGTTATCTGCCACGTATGACCAGAATTTATTATATTATAGAAAAAGGAACCTGAAATGACCGTAAAGACGTTCTCCGCTGTCCTTCATCGTGAAGAAGATATGTATGTGGCTGAATGTCCTGAAGTTGGAACCGTTAGTCAGGGATCGACTGTAGAGGAAGCTGTCTCTAATCTTAAGGAAGCAACGGAGTTATACCTGGAGGAATTCCCTCTGAAAGAGATTGAGAAGCCGCTTCTGACGACTTTTGAAGCAGCAGTCAATGCCTGACCCGCACGGTATTTCTGGACGGGAGGCGATAAAGGCGCTCGAGCGGCTTGGATTTATTCAAATTCGGCAGAGAGGCAGCCATGTCATCCTGAAGAAGTCGTCTCCTGCAGGGGATGTTGGTTGTGTCGTACCATTGCACAAAGAACTGAAGGTGGGGACGCTACATGGAATACTCAAACTCGCAAAAGTAGAAGTGGAAGAGTTTATAAAGAATCTTTAGCTGAAAAAATCATGGAGTGGATCCTCTTTTTCCCCCTACCTCTATCTCACCCTCACAATTTCTTCCGGCGCGGGGAAAACAGTTTTTATTTCTTCTACGCTAATCATAATTTAAGCTTTGCAGTAAAGAAACTAGCGGCAAGGCGCATTTGAAGTAGCTATAGGAACATTGGTTTGCGCGCCATTATGAAATACATATTCGTTGCAGTTCTAGTTGAGGTAGTGGTTCAGTCGATGAGCGGTCAAGAGCTAAAGGACCACCGTAGCCGTCATCAAGTTTACTTTGAAGATTCCACACACGTGTTCTGGACTTCCTGGCCAACTCCATTCTCTCCACCTACTGTAACGCGCACAACGAAAGGCCTCATGTGCGGTTACCTTACGTTCTATTGTGATTTGACAGATAGTGTACAAGTTGAGATCGTTGACGGAGACACCGCTGATATAGTAAACGAAGCGACCGTGACACCAGACTCTGGACACGATTTCAGTGTATGTTATTGGGTTGCGGGCACAAGTTTCCCACAAGACCAATTGCCGTCGAACTGTTTCAAACGTAAGGATAAATACGCGCTCAGCGTGTTGCTCATCGTAAATGGACGAAAGAAGTGTTTGACTGTAGGAGTCGGCAATCTCCTGCAAGGATGGTACTGCTGGATTGATGAAGGACATAGGAAGAGGTGAACGGCGCCTTCATTCGCTCCTGCGCACAACAACGCCAACCGCGACGTTCGATTATTATGTACCCTCTGCCCCTGACCCGGCTTCATAGTTTGTTCCAGGGCCAGCCGCGGGGAAAACAGTTTTTATTTCTCCTCCGCTAATCATAATTTTAACCGTGCTTTGCAATAAAAATCTAATAGTACGTATAAAATGCTGCCGGTGGCGGAAAAAAGAAATTCATTCTTATGGCAGTTAGCCGCAACTAGCGGCAAGACGTGCACTTCGACAGGCAATGAATTATCAACTTCATTAAGATAAGGAACGACAATGTGGAGTTCATTTATCAAAACAAGAGTTAATCCTTCCTATTTTTATCTCTTGTTAGGTTTCGCATTCCTTTTCTTTTCCAACGGAAGATGGATTTTACCGGCGGCGGCATTTGCTTCTCCGATATTCTTAATAAGGTTTCTCCGGTTCCAAAAACCCTTCAAAGGATTTGTATTCCTGATAATTGCCGGATGGGTCTCGAACATCTTCATCTGGAAAGGAATGATGCCGGCTTCAGGCTTCTTCTATTATTTTCTGATGCTGATGATGAGCGTCTTTACTTCACTCACCTTTGTCATCGACCGGATATTTTCCCGGCGATTGAAAGGAATTGTTTCGACTTTCGTATTCCCTTCCATCTACGTAACCATGGAATACATTGTTGTCTCGACAAATCCATCGGGTTCGTACGGAACGCTGGCACATACGCAATCGTCGTTGCCACTGTTACAACTCGTTTCTCTTACCGGCATTTGGGGAGTGACATTTGTCATTACATGGACAGCATCTGTAGTTAATTGGCTTTGGGATCATGCATTTGCGAAAAAGATACTTCGCCAGGCTTTTTGGGCTTACGCATTGCCGGTTCTGGTCGTCATCATTTTCGGTCAAATTCGATTATCCATACCGGTTGAATCCAAGACCATACGAGTCGCTTCGATCAACATTCGCAAGACATACTGGGAAAATCGTTTTAAGGCGAACAATGATTCGATCACACAAGAAATCAACAATGACTTCTTAGGCAATTGCGATATCGCCGCTTCTTCACAAGCACGGATTGTTTTTGGAACAGAGGAACTTATAAACCTGCCGTTCGACAGGGAGACTGCATTCGTAGAAAGAGCGAAGGCGATAGCTCAGAAAGACAGCATCTACTTAGGGCTGCCGATGTGTATTTTCCCGAACGGCTATCCGCGGGTTCCCTCTATAAATAAAATCACATGGATTTCACCCGGTGGGCAGCTACTCTTCACTTATTGCAAGGCCAAACCAACTCCAGGTGAAGGATCGTACGGTGACGGTGTGATACGATATTTCGATTCGCCGTACGGGCGTATTGGTTCTGCAATTTGTTTCGATATGGATTTCCCCGCACTTATTCGCCAGGTTCACACCATGAACATCGATATGATGCTGGTCCCCGGAAACGATTGGAAAGAAATTGCTCCATACCACACATACGTCGCATCAATCAGAGCGCTCGAGCAGGGATTCAATTTGGTCAGGGCAGTATCCCAGGGATTCTCCGCTTCATTCAATTATAAAGGACAGGTGATATCGTCGCAAGATTTTTATAGAACCAACGATTTAATTCTTTACTCCGACGTACCTATGAAAGGGGGACCTACCGTGTATTCTGTGGTAGGAGATTTATTCGCCTGGCTTTGCATCATCGGATTTCTGATAATTATCGTATCGTCTTTGTTCCAGCGTAAAGCGGATATGACCTCAACTAAGGAATAGCGGTGATGTTGCGAAAACATTGTGTTGCGGTTAACACGCGCAAAAAAGATGCTCGATTATTTTATACCATGGTGTTCATTTTGTGACACGAGCGAGGTACGCTGGAGGCCGTGCTAAAGGTGGATTATTATATAAATGTGACAACCTGAAAAGCTAAAAACATGAACGAGAAATTCACTAATTTTACACCGTACATAATTTTGATTCTTGGGGTATCCATCTATTGGTTAACAGCATTTCCAACTATAACATGGTGGGAGTCAAGCGAATATTCCGCAGCGGCAGTTTGCCTTGGAATAACCGGAGCGCCGGGATCAATAATATTGACAGCTCTTGGATGGTTGGCGGTAAAGATTATCCCGTTAAATCCAGCCCTCGATTTGAATCTATTCGCTGGTCTTATTGGTGCTTTAACAGTATACGCTTCATTTCTTCTTTGGAGAGAAATACAAAGATGGCACAACGATAACCTGTATGATCTTGGGCCAATAGAAAATTGTGCTTTGATTATTACATCATTGATAATAATGTGTAGTTCAAGTCTTTGGGAATATTCTACAATCTTTGCACCATATATTCTGACGGCACTTTTTACCGTGCTGATTCTATGGGTTCTATTAAAGTGGTGGACAGCGGCTGATTCAGAGATTTCATGGAAGTACATTTTTGCGATTACCCTTTTGTTGGGAGTTGATTTTAGCGTTCATCGCACAAATGCAGTGCTTATACCCGGAATTATTGTGTTGATGTTGGTCAGGAACTATAAACTTATCAAGAGTTTGAAAACTTACTTAGCGGCGTTCTTGGGAGTCATGCTAGGCTTATCGGCACAATTACTATACATTCCCATGTCTTTAAGAGACCCGATGATGAATTTGGGAGAGACAAATGATATTCAGCGTTGGTGGGATTTCATCTCGCTAATACAGTATGGAGGTGGCTTTTTATTGGATATAATTGCACGCAAAGCCCCTTTCTGGTCTTACCAAGTGCCCTATTATTTCAAAATATTCGGCGGGCAATTTTGTTTTCTTGATAAATCAAGCATTGTACTTGGATTCGTCCCGGCAATTTTAGGAATATTAGGTATCGCTTACCTCATAACGCTGAATAAAAAGTTGGGTTGGACGTTGTTAATTTTTTTCGTCCTCACAGTTGCAGTTTCTATAATAAATTTCAACGTTCCCGAGAATTACTTTCGAACGATTGACCGTCATTATCTTCCTACCTTTGTCATTTTCGCAGTCTTTATTTTTGCCGGGGTTTGCTTTTTGTTCGAACTACTTAAGAAAATTAATGGTAAGACCAAAGTTGTCACTACGTCGATTTTAATTCTCGTTCTGGTTTTTACCTTCCTGGTTCAACTGAACAGAAATTTACCGTCTCGAAATAACTCAAATAATAGGATAGCATACAACCATGCAAGAAACATTCTGGAATCCGTTGATAGGGGTGGTATATTATTTAGTAACGGGGATAATAACCTTTTTCCTGAACTATATGTTCAAATTGGCGAAGGATTCAGATCTGATATAACAGGATGCAATTTATCCTTATTAAATTTGGATTGGTATCTTAAACAACAAGAGCGACATGATAAGAATTTTCCATCTGTTGGGAAGAAGCTTGAGACATGTAATGCTTTTCGTCCAAAATGGAAGATCGCTAATTGTGAAATACCATTGGATTCATCCGTACAAAGAGAATATCACACGAGTACGCGATTGGTTAATTTTTCCTTGCCCGCGATCAGAAATGACAGTTCTGTTTGGCCGCAAGACATAGCGTTGTTCGATATTATAAGAGCGAATAGATGGAGACGACCAATTTATTTCATCAAACTAGGACTTGATGCCGAATTAAATGAATGGCTAAGAACCTATCTAGTCGATGAGGGATTGGTCTTCAAACTTGTTCCAGATTCATCTACAAAGACAAATATAGAGGCTGTCGAGGATCACATTCGCAAATACAACCTCGAAGGCTACGATAACAATTCAGTTCATCTTGAAGATGCTTCTTTGGACATAGGCAATTTCTACTATGGAATATTTTTAGATCTGATCAACGACAAATTAAGAAAGCATGAGATCAATAATGCTAAGAAGTATTATAATGAAATGATTGATAAGTTACCTGTAGAAAGACTCCGACCAGATAAGGAAGTACTGAAGGAAATTAATGAAATAAAGGTACAATTGTGCTCTCACTAATATATGTCGTACTTCGATCATTATCGGACAAAAAGCAAGGAAACGTGGATCGGAACGAGATGCTCGATTATCATATACCCTCCGTTCCTGACGCAGCTTCATACCTTGTTCCGGAGGCTGTTGCGGGAAAACAGTTTTTATTTCTCCTCCGCTAATCATAATTTTAAATGTGCTTTGCAGTAAGAAAGCAAACATGTGATACTCTCCATAACATGTTGGAAATGTCGGGTTGCCTTAATGGAATCTCCTATCATGTTTTGCTATCTTTGTTCACAATAAGAATAATCCATGCCCAAATCGAGAACAAAAAAAAGAATCGACCTGACCGACAAGAAATATAATCTTGTTAAGTCGAAGGTTGGAGAACAAAAACCTAAATACAAAGCTCATCCTGTTCTCGGTTTATTTGAAACAGAATCTGATTTGTTAAGCATCAAAGAAGCTGCGGAATGGGCGACCAACCACCTTGGAAAGAAAGTAACACCATCAAATATCTCGTATTTGATTCAATACGGTCGGGTGCGAAAACACGGCGAGAATGGCACCGCGCAAATTTCGATGCAGGAGTTGAAAAATTATTATCAATCCTTCAACGGTCGCAGAGAAATAACATGGAAAGATCAACTCGGAAAAGATTTAAACTGGGCACTCTCATTCGACCAATACACAGAAGCGGAGACGACGAAGCATGTGCACAGGTTGCATCCGTACAAAGGAAAATTCATTCCGCAATTGGTCGAGTACTTTCTGGACGAACATACCGACGCTTTTAAGAAGAAAGCGTACTTTCATAAAGGAGACATTATTCTCGATCCGTTTTGCGGAAGCGGAACAATGCTGGTACAAGCAAATGAACTTGGCATGCACGCCGTCGGCATCGATGTTTCCGCATTTAATGCACTAATCAGCAATTGTAAGATCACGAAATTCGATCTTATCGACGTTCATAAAGAGATTCAACGAATAACCATCGCATTGAAGGAATTTCTTGCCGACTCCCATACCTTAGAGTTTGAAGAAAGACTATTACAGGAGCTATATAAGTTTAACAATGAATTCTTTCCGGTGCCGGAATACAAATACAAAGTTAAACGGGAAGAAATTGACGAAGAATCATACGGAGCGGAAAAAGACAAAGAATTTCTACCGATCTTCCAGAATCTCGTAAAGGAGTACCATATCAAAGTTCGGCAGGACAAGGAAGACACTTTCTTGGATAAATGGTATTCTCCTCATATTCGCAATGAAATCGAGTTTGTCTTTGGTGAAATAAAAAAGATCAAGAACCACGACACCAAGAAAATTGTCAGCATTATCCTAAGCCGAACGATTCGTTCCTGTCGTGCCACCACCCATGCAGATTTGGCGACACTTCTTGAGCCTGTTACAAGCACTTATTATTGTGCAAAGCATGGTAAAATATGCAAGCCGCTCTTCTCTATTTTGAAATGGTGGGAGACATACACCAAAGATACTGCGATGCGTTTGGCGCAATTCAAGAGGCTGCGAACAGAAACATTCCAATATTGTCTAACAGGAGATAGCAAGGCCATTGACATTTTGGGGGAAATTGAAAAACACGATCAGACATTTGCCGCGCTTATCAAGAAAGAAAAGATCAGAGGCATATTTTCCAGTCCACCGTATGTGGGATTAATTGACTATCATGAACAGCACGCTTATGCTTATGATCTGTTTGGTTTCAAACGGCAAGATGAATTAGAAATCGGTCGTATGGCGAACGGGCAGGGTCGGGAAGCAAAGGAGAATTATGCAAAAGGCATCGCTGAAGTTCTGACAAACTGCAAGCAGTTTTTAGCAAAGGATTACGATGTATTTTTGGTGGCAAACGACAAATGGAATCTATATCCTGACATTGCTGAGAATGCGGGGATGCATATAGTGGAACGTTTCAAACGACCAGTTTTAAATCGCACTGAGAGAGACAAGTCTGCATATGCGGAAACAATTTTCCATTTGAAAGGAAAATAGATGGCATTATCAAAAGATGATAAGAATCGAATTGTGGAGGTCATAAAAGTTTGTCTTCGTAGTAAGTTTGAAAATTACAAACCCGAGACTGATAACATGCCGTTTCACTACCGGTTGCTTGGAAAAGATAGGATGGCGTTGTTCTCATTTATTCAATCATTGAATACTACTTTTGGTGCTTCGATATATGAACCAGTTGCCCTCGAATTAGCACGTCCAACTTTTAAGGAAGTTCACTGTCAATATGAATTAGGTAAAACAATTACCTCTGGTGCCCAAAATGAAATTCAAAAAATTATGAACAATCTATCGGTAGGGGGTGATGTGAATAAAAAAGAAGAGACAGAACAAATTAGAAACGCAGCTCAAAAAGGAAAACAAAATAGTTTACGGTCTGTAAAAGTTGACTTGTTCTTGATTTCTAAATCAAACGAAGTTTTTATGTTTGACCTTAAAACGGTTAAACCAAACAAAGGCGATTTTATTTCTTACAAGAGAAATATGTTAGAATGGTTGGCAATTTATTTCTTTAAGAATCCGCAAGCAAAAGTAAACACTCTTATTTCAATACCTTATAATCCTTATGAGCCAGAGCCATATAAACGGTGGACAATGAAAGGGATGTTAGATCTAAAAAATGAAGTTAAAGTTGCGGACGAGTTCTGGGATTTTCTTGCAGGGAAAGGGACATATAACGAATTACTCGATTGCTTCGAAACAGCGGGAATAGAACTTCGCCCAGAAATTGATAATTACTTTTCAAAATTTAATAACTCTTTTGGTAAACGTGGGAGCTAATTTGATTGAGAGTACTTCTTCTCAAAAAAGAGTTGTTCATCTAAAGGATTTGCAATTATCCGATGTCCTGAAAAAAATAAATCCTTACGTCCTTCGATCTACGCAAGTCTTTACAGCAGAACAGATAGTGAAGTATTTACTCTACGCTTATCTCTCCTCAAACAAAATAGTTTTAAGAAAGCACAAGAACTTCCTGGAAGTGTATTCACGAATAGTCAACATATTTACTCAACAATTCGTAGAAGAATTTTGCTCGCCCGATGGCAAAATCGACTGGAACAAGCTAGCACACTTCAATAGCGGGAACTAAGAGTCCGCTTAAGTTTTTCCCGACAAACGATTCTGTAGATTTACCTCGCCTAGTAAGCTCAAAAACGCTGTCGCTTTCGCTTATCCTATTCATTCCTCTTTTACGTTCTCATTAAATCCCGTGACCGCCACCCCGCAGGGTGGCGCTATCGCGTGCAGTGATACGTTACTGAGTTACTCACGACAACCGAGCATATTCCCCGCGTACCTCTCTCGCAAAAAAATGCCATGGCCTTCATTTTCTTCTTGACTTCACCATCTCCATGATATACATTTAAACCGAGAGGCGAGAGGTCGTGCCACCCCTCAAACTTAAGACTGAACCAATTGTAATCCCGCCAGGGGCGGGATCCTCTTTCGCGAAATACCATCTTTAAGCCTGAGCAGTTTGCTGTTTGGGCAAACCGTCTCGGCTGCGAGGAGATCGAGCGCAGTCCTGTCAGAGGGACTCACAGCACCATCCAAATGAAATGAAGCGCCGCCGTGCGTTTTTGCATGGCGACGAATGCATGTAAGCTATGATGCACCTTGATATAGATACATGGATACGCCTGGATGCGCGTCTGAACCGAGATATTGAGGAACGGACACTTCCGGAAGCCGTTAGTACGGAAGAAATCGCCGCTCGTCCGGGCCATATTGACGATCGCCGGGGCCATATCGACCACCGACTCTGCAATATTGAGTGTCGCCGCGCTGATTTCGATGATCGCCAAGTCGATATCGGCATTCGTCATGATGATATCGACGTTCGACGGCGTAATATTGGTAGTCGTCGGGATAATATCGACAATCGTCGGGGCCATATTGAGGTTCGTCGCGGCCATATCGGTAATCGTCACTTCCATATTGACCATCGCTGGAGAATTATCGGCGGTCGTCCGATCCATTTTGACGACCGTTTTGAAATATTCAATCAAACTCAATAACCAACCATCAAACAGAAGGGACAAACTATGGACAAAAAGCACGAAAACAGGAACACGATGTACGAGGCGGTGGATCAATTCTTCATCGAGAAGAAACCTGCGGGGCCAATGATCACGGCGCTTGCCGATGAGATCACCGCGCTTCACAATGTCGTGGCCAGCATCAAGTCAAAGGACGAAGAACTTATTGCGGCGGTCAAAGGCGGCAAGACGGAGGCAAAGGCCAGTGCACGTGATTCGATGCTCAACCTGCTCTACCGGATCATTGCAAACCTGAGATCGATCGCGCGGAAAACCGGCGATTCGGCGCTGCAAGACCTGACCGATATATCCGATTCCAGGGTAGCCATGAAAAGAGACACGGAGCAGCGTGATTTCGCGAACGCGATACTAAAGGCTGCGGTGGCAAATGCTTCGAAGCTGACAGCCTACGGCGTGGACGACGCGATGCTTGCGGACCTGAAGAGCCGCATCGACACATTCGGAGGAATGATAGGTTCGCGGGAAGCCGGGTCGTCTGAAGCGTCAACGATAAGGCAAGCCCTGTACGGCCTGTTCGTTCAAGCAGACGCTATTCTCGACGACATGGACGACACGATGCGGTCATACGAAAGTACCGACCCCGATTTCTATAACGAGTACAATTTGCTCAGGCCTGTGAAAGCGACGGGGATAAGACACAAGCACCCGCCGCAGCCGACGACCAAACCTCAGGCGGCAGGGACGAAGTAACTCTCTTCTAGTTTCCACGCTCCGCGTGGGAACTAGATGCCCCCTGTCCCCCTCTCTAACCTGTTAGAGAGGGGGACTAAGGAGGTGAGTTGGTAGCGAGACAGGAAGGAACATTTCGATGCCATCGCCGCCTGCGAAGTGGCGGTCCGCCTTTTCCTCTTCGCCTACTTCATCAACACCATCGCCTGGAGGGTTTGAACATTTTAAAATTGAATTTTATCTTTCAAGCGAAAGGAGATCGCCGGATGACAAAACTGCTTGAAAATGCAATATCAAGGATAAAGAGGCTGTCTGAGGACGAACAGGATAGCATGGCGCAGATCATCCTGGAAGAACTCGATGACGAAAAGCTGTGGAACGAACAGTTTGCTAATTCGCAGGACAAACTCGCTGCCATAGCAAAAAAAGTCAAAGAAGATATAGCCGGAGGGCGAACGACAAAGGCCGGTTGGGATGAGTTGTGATCTCCTCTCTGACTGAGGATTTTCGCAAATGTTTTTACCAGCTTCCTGAGTAAGTTAAGAGTCAAGCAAGGAAGACCTACAACATATGGGCAACTGATCCTTTTCACAAGAGTCTGCAATTCAAGAAGGTTCATACGGAAGAAGAGGTTTGATCTGTGAGGATAGGAAAGCAATGGAGAGCCCTCGGCTTAAGAGATGGGGATAAAGTTACATGGTTTTGGATCGGCTCTCATTCGGACTATGACAAGCTCCTCTCGCAGTTCTGAGTTTCAATTTCCTTTTTTACAATCCCACCCTTTATTCTGCCCCGCAATCTGAAAATCACAAACAAAACAACGACTGTCATGCCAGCGAAAGCTGGCATCCAGAGCTAAAGACTGGTTTCCGGCTTTCGCCGGAATGACCACGAGAACGAAACTGAGCCAGTGCCAAATTTCTTTATCGAGACGAACTTCTCTCCGTTGTTTCCTTCAGCTGCGATGCTGTAGAAATACATTGCGTCCGGATATACTCACCCTCTCCGATGGAATTTACCCCCGCATATAACTCGTGTGCGGTCGGTTTCCCCCCTCTCTAAACTTAGAGAGGGGGATCAAGGGGGTGAGTAAGACCCTACTTCATCAACACCAATTTCTTTATCGAAACGAACTTCTCTCCGTCATTCCCTTGCGCTGCTATCCTGTAAAAGTAAACTCCACTCGCAAATCTGTCCATGTATATGTTCTCGTCGTATCTTCCGGCATTCATTGTCCCATAGTTGTACTCGAGAACTCTCTGTCCGAGTACATTGTAAATATCCAGGGCAACACTCGATTGTTCCTTTAGGTCAAATCGTATCGTGGTACTTGGGTTGAACGGGTTTGGATAGTTCTGGTAAAGAGCATAAGATTTCGGAACGTCAACGGTCACGGAAAGAGTCGTTAAGTCACTCGTTGCCATTGATTGTGAGTTGACGCTCTGGATCTTGTAATTGTAAGCGGCTCCCGACTTCACTTTCGTATCGACAAACTGGTACGCTCTCCCAGTCGTGCTTGTGCCAAGTCCTTTCAAACCGTCGTCTGTCTTGTAGTTTGCGATTGTTTCCCAATCCGCAATACGCAATCCGACATCCGAAATGCTTTGCCTTAGCACATTGAATCCCGCGTTATTGACTTCCGATTGTGTGCTCCATGAAAGCGTAACCGAACCGACATCGGATGTTGCATTGAAGTCCGTCGCCTGAACGGGAAGTGAAACGTCTCCCGGGTTATCCATGCCGGCGAAATTGTAGGAGTCTGTTCCTTCAACCGACTGGAAAAGTCCGCCTATATACACTCTCTTATTTGTGAATGAGAGCGCAATAGCATCGACGTAATCGTCTCCATTCGGATTCAATTTCGGATCCCAGCTTGTCGCATTACCTGATGCATCTATCGCCGCAATGCAGCCCCTCGTCACAGTTAGGCCCGCGAGAGTCCTGAACCATCCAGCCGCATAGACTGTCGAGCCATCTACGGCAAGAGCAAGTACGGAACCGTCCGCATTCGGATTCCATCCTTTCAGAGTGCCATCCGCATCTATCGCTGCAATGTAACTTCTCGTCACAGTTAGACCCTCAAGCATCGTGAAGTCTCCACCCGCATAAATCGTGTTACCATCGGAAGAAACCGCGAGTGCCAAAACATCGCCGTTCGCATTCGGATTCCAAGTTGTGATGGCTTTTCCATAGGTTATGCTGCTCGGATTTGCATCTATCGCAGCGATGCCGTTCCTCATCGCACCGCCAATGGTCCCCGTTCCCAAGAAACCACTAAAGTCCCCGAAGCCTCCGCCCGCATAAACCGTATTGCCATCGGGAGAAAGCGCAAGCGCAAAGACACCGCCGTTCGCATTCGGATCCCAGCCTGTGGCTGCGCCAGTGCCTGTTGCAGCTATGGCTGCAATGTAATTCCTCGTCGAGTCGCCAACGTTCGAGAAACCTCCACCACAATAGATAATTGTGCCATCTGGAGAGACCGCAAGTGCATAGACGTCGGCGTTCGCATTCGGGTTCCATGGTGTCGCACTACCAGTTGACGCAGATATTGCTGCGATGTAATTTCTCGTCTGTGCCCCAACACTTGTGAAGCTTCCACCTGCATAAACCGTATTGCCATCGGGAGAAAGCGCAAGAGCAGAAACAGTACTGTTCGCATTCGGATTCCAGCTTGTCACATTTCCTGTTGATGCATCCACGGCTGCGATATTATTTCTCGTCTGTCCGCCGACACTCGGGAAAGCTACGCAGGCATAGACTGTTGAGCCAGAGACTGCAAGAGCCCCGACATCACCGCCCGCATTCGGATTCCAGCTTGTCACAGTACCTGTAGATGCATCTATAGCTGCTATACGATTTCTGGCTACTGCTCCACCCGCAAGAGTCGTGAAATCTCCACCCGCATAAACGGTTGACCCGCCTGTCCCATTGGGAGAGACGGCAAGAGAAAATACGGGGCCGTTCACATTTGGATCCCAGTTTGTCGCATTACCTGTAGATAAGCTTATAGCTGCGAGTTGATTCCTCGTCGAGTCGCCAACTTTCGTGAATCCTCCACCGCAATAGATAATCGTGCCATCAGCAGAAAATGCAAGTGCAGTTACAATATTGTTCACATTCGGATTCCAGCTTGTCGCATTACCCGTCGATGCGTCTATCGCTGCGATGTGATTTCTGTCGGCACCGCCAATGCTGCCAGTACCGTTGAAACGTCCAACCGCATAAACTGTCTTCCCGTCGGAGGAAACCGCAAGCCCAAAGACATCATCGTTCGCATTGGGATCCCAGCTTGTCGCATTACCCGTGGATGCGTCTATAGCGGCTATATGATTTCTGGTTACCGTTCCACCCGCGAGAGCCGTGAACCATCCAGCCGCATAAACCGTATCGCCATCGGGGGAGGTCGCAAGAGCATAGACCCAACCGTTCGCGTTTGGGTTCCAGCTTGTCGCTGAGCCAGTACCTGATGCGGATATGGCTGCGATGTAATTCCTGTCCGCACCGCCGATGGTCACTCCAGGAACGCCACCGTCATTGAATTCTCCACCCACATAAACTGTTGATCCGGAGACTTTAAGCGCCCAAACTGTATCGTGCGGATTCGGATCCCAGCTTGCGTCGACACTTTTGTCCGCGTTGATATGTGCGAGATTGAAGAGTTTTATGCCACCAACAGAGGTAAAACTTCCGCCGATATACCATCCCCCTGACCCGTCCGGTGCCGCAGCAAAAACTTCTCCGCTTACATACGGGAAGCCCGATTCCACATTTCCTGTTGCAGTATCAAGAGCAACTCCATAGCCGGTATTGGGTCCGACGTAACTGAACACCCCGCCAAGATAGATGAGGTTGTGTTTTGCATCAAAAAGCAGTTCATACACCTGGTCATTTGTAATCGGAAGATTCGTTTGAAGTGTGGTTGTTCCATCATCAACCGTTTTCCTGTTCCCCGGAGAAATCATGGTGGATACCAATTTGCCGCTGCCTGACTTACTCGCGGAAGGCATTCGCTGAAATTTTCCATCCGCCTCGTAAGCACTATTTAAGTGATGGTGGTACCCCCAAAGGGAATCCTCCTTGGTTTGCCGCATCATCCATGGGGATGTGCCATTTGTCGTCTGCGCAATTGCCATGGAATAGACAAATGCCAGCGACAGGGCTAATAACGTCATTCCCGAATGTTTCAGTCGGGAAAAAGACTTAATGTAACGAAAATATCTCATGATGTTTCTTCCGGACTCTTTGTTATGAATAATATTTTCCTAACAGCGAAGCAGGCGAAGTTAGCCTTCCGAAGACTTCTAACGTCGCAAAGTTCCTGGTTTCGCTCCCCGACTTTGTGTCACGGCTTTATAAAAAAGCATTACTGTCTTTCCGGACGCCCCCGAGCGGAAATGACATAAATGTGGTTCGTCAATTTCGGATACCCGCTAAAGCAGGTGGATCAGTTAGTGCTGCTCAATCTACTTTTTCGGGACTATGTCAAGAATCTATATAAAAAGCCTTAAGGCTGCTAAACTCCGCCTTTAACCAATGGAGACGGAAAAGTATCTATTTGGGAACTGTACATAGAAAGGAAAATTATTTTGGAGCATATCGCGCAATCATTTTACAGGCACATAATAGCTTAGACTACCGCAAAAAACAAGATGGATTGGTGGTGTATCGATTTGAATATGTTTCACGCAAAGGACGCGAAGTGATCGCAAAGCACGCAGAGAAAAAAGTAAGTTTTTCCCGCTCATCGAGTTGAGTTGTCAACAAGGCGGCACTTTGCGATCTCTGCGTTTCTTCCTCTGCGAGCTTTGCGTGCCTACGGCATCTCTACGATCTATCTACGATACCGTAGGTATGACCCTCTACGAGGCCGACGGCTCGGCTCGTCGAGTCGTAGACCCCGTAGGGAGGCCGTAGGTCGTAGATAAAACCAAAATGAGACGCTACCGATGGATTCGATTTTACACGAAAGGTCGTTTTCCGCAATGTATCAGCCTCGAAGAAGGCGAACTTTATCCCAAGATTATTTCATCAAAACTAATTTCTTCATTGACACAAACTTCTGACCGTCACTTCCTTGCGCCAGAATTCTGTAGAAGTACACTCCGCTTGCGAACCTGTCCATGTTCACCACCTCGTTGAATCTTCCGGCGTTCATCGTTCCGTAATTGTTCTCAAGCACCCTTTGTCCAAGCACGTTGTAGATATCCAGTGTCACGTTCGATTGCTCCTTCAAATCAAACCGTATCGTGGTCGATGGGTTGAAAGGATTCGGATAGTTCTGGTAGAGAGCATAAGTTCTCGGTACATCTACTGTAACGGAAATTGTGGACAAATCTTTCGTCGTTCCGTTTGTCGATACACTCTGAATTTTGTATTGATAAGTTGCACCAGAGACGACATGGTTGTCCGTGAAGTCGTAGCTTCTTCCTGAGCTGCTTGTACCGAGACCCCTCAGACTGTCATTACTTGTGCAACTTGAAATGAGGCTGAACGAGGATGTGCCAGGATCCTTGCGAAGTACATTGAAGCCCGCGTTGTTAACCTCGCTCCGCGTTTTCCATGTCAGACTCACGGAACCTATATTTGCAGTCGCGAGAAAGTCGGTTGCCTGGACGGGAAGCGAATGGTCCGTCACGTTTATCAAATAGGGATAGCCGCCGTTGACTCCGCTGCTTATCGCCCATGTAGAGGTGAAATCCCAACCGGCGTTCGTAAAAGTCGCTTCCACTTTCATTGCGGAGTCAGATTCAGATGTGCCCGCTGCGCTGGTCGATTGGCCTGAGGTCCCTGTGTCCCAGACACTGCCGGTCACCGTGGACGATGTGCTATAACCAATCAATCCACCGATATAGTTGGTGCCGCTCACTGCTCCGGTGCTATAGCAGTAGTTCACCGGACTGTAGTTGTAACCTATAAGGCCGCCTGTTTCATAGCTGCCACTGCTGCTACTGACGTTCCCGGTGCTGTAGCAGTCGGTTATGGTACAATTCGAATAATTGTAGCCGATCAATCCTCCGGTGTCATACTGGCCGCCGGCGACGGTCCCGGTGCTGTAGCTCTTATCTACAGGACAATCCTGATAGTTATAACCGACAAGTCCGCCCGCAGCTTCACCGCCGCTGCTTACGGTGACATTTCCTGTCGCATAACATTCACTAATTGTGGATCGGGGTGTGTTATAGCCGATGAGTCCTCCCGCTTCACTGCTTGCGGTCACGTTTCCTGCGGCGTGACAATCAGTGAATGTCGAACCTAATTCGCTAATTCCCGCAAGTCCGCCGACACCCTGACCCGATGCGTCATTGACGGTGTCTGCACTCGAGCATCCATTTATTGAAGAAGAATCGTTATATCCAATGAGTCCTCCAACGTAGCCGCCCGCTCCTCCGTTAACACTTCCTGAAGCAGAGCATGAATCGATCACTGAAAAGGCGCTCAACCCGACGAGACCGCCCACCTCGCTTCCTCCGGTCACGCTTTCATTTACAAGATCGATATTTTCCAGCGTGTCATTTGCGGCGTCCCCGAACATTCCCACTTGGCTGGAACCGCTCGCAGAAATAAACAAGCCCGAGATTGTGTGTCCCTTCCCGTCATACGTGCCTGTGAAATCCGCTATAGAGTTGTTGCCAATCGGTGAAAATCCCGCCCCTGAATTCCAGTAGATGCTCGTCGAGGCGTCTATATTTGTATCCTGGACAAAGTGCGATCCCCAGGAGCTTAAGTTCTGCGTTATCCAATAGAGGTTTTGGAGTGAATCGATCCGGTATGGATCAGCGTTCGATACGCCGGTTCCGGAGGGTTGGACCGCCGCGAAGGCTGTTGTCGTAAAGCTGATTTCAACTCCTTCTCTGGAACCGTACGAGTTGGAGGCGAGAACCCTGTAGTAGTAAGTCGCACTTGAATTGAGTTTTGAAATATTCGCCGAAACCGATGAACCGTCCCATCCGCTTAATGGGCTTTGCGAAGCGACAGCTGTGTCAGGATAAGTTCCGGAAACCGTTCCGTAAACAAATTTTACCGTAGTCGTGCTTTTGTGCGACATCACCGTCCCATTGAGTGTCGCGGAGCTCCAACTTACATTTGTACCAGCATAGGTTGTGTCTGCCGGCGCGGATGCTACATACTGGGACTGCCACAGTAATCCAGGATATCCATTGCTGATGCCCGGATCGATTGCCCATGTATTTGTGAAATCCCATCCTCTCCCGGTAAAGGTGGATTCGGTATTCATTGAGGAAGTGTTCTCCGAATATCCGCCGGCGCTGCTTGACTGACCTGAAGTCTGAGTGTCCCAGAAAGAGTTCGTGATGTTCCCACCGTAACCCACCAATCCTCCGATAGGACTGCTGCCTCCGCTAACCTTGCCGTAGCTATAACAGTCGTTCACCGTGCATTCATAGACATAGCCGACCAATCCTCCCACATAACTTCCAGTGGCAGCGACACTGTCTGCACTGTAACTGTTGTAAATGTGCGATTCGCCGGCTGGATCCGAGAGCTCGCCCGCCAGTCCGCCTACATCACTTCCCCCAACGACGGTGCCAGCGCTATAACACCCTGTAATGACAGCACCATTTGTGCAAGCGCCCGTAAAACCGCCGGCATAGTTTGCGCCGCTGTCGATGCCCGTGCAATAACAATCGCTAATGGTGCTGCTTGCGTCGTTGTCCCCGGCAAAGCCGCCTGAGTAGTTGCCGGTGCATTTGACATTTCCCGAACTGTGACTGTTCGTTATCACTGCCGCTTGTTCATTCTGTCCTGTCAGGCCGCCGACAGCTAAAGTTCCGATTACTGAGCCCGTGCTGTAACTGCTATCGATCGTCGATGTCAGACCTGAGTTTACACCGATGTTTTCACCAACGAGCCCACCGACATTCTCCGCGCCGCTCACGTTACCCGAGCTGTAACATTTTTCCATTTGAGTATAATACTGGTTTACCCCCGTGAGCCCACCCACGTAATTTCCGGTGCCGGTGACATTACCGGTCGCATAACAATTAGTGACAGAGGACGCTGTTCCGTAGTTGCCCCCGGTGCCGGTCTCACTACTGTAATTAGTACCGGCGAGCCCGCCTACATTATTGCCGCCGCTAACGGTTGCGGTGCTGTGAGAATTACTCAATACGCCTCCGTGTATGTCTCCGACTAGTCCTCCGACGTTGTCGCCGTTTCCATCGACGACTCCGGCAATGTAACAGTCGTCGATAGTTGACAGTGTACTGCTTCCCGCAAGCCCGCCGGTATGATAGCCGCCGGTTATATTCACACTGTCGAGACCGAGGTTTTTTATTACTGCACCGTTGGCGTCTCCGAACAACCCGATGGCATTGCCGCTGCTCTGGGAAATAAACAGCCCTGTGATCGTATGGCCTTCGCCGTCATAATAGCCGGTGAAGTAATTAATGGTTCCCGTTGGATGTCCTATCGGAGTAAATCCGGCACCTGAATTCCAGTTCACGGTCTCATCCGCATTTATGTCGGCGGTCTGTACCAATGTATCCCCCCACGAACTTGAATCCTGGCTGATCCATAGAAGGTTTGCGAGTGAATCAATCTGGTACGGATCAGCGAGTGTGCCGCTGCCTGAGGGCTTGGCGGCGGTCTGGGCTTGTGCCGTTGGCAGAGACATATTTCCGAATACTATTATGAAAAATGTAGCAACAATTATGATCGAGTACCTGTTCTTCTTCATCTCTTCTCCATTTTACAATCCTTGCGAAAGTCTGTAACCTTACCATGATTGATTCGTGGTCTATTTCATCAACATCAGCTTTCCCGCTGAGCGGGATTTCGCCCCGCCCGTGCGGGGTTCAACTTTATCGAATGCACGCGCTCTTACCTCGGTAATCATGCCTCGAATTCACCATTCCATAGTTCCATTATTTTATCAGCATCAATTTCTTTATCGAGACGAACTTCTCTCCGTTGTTTCCCTGAGCCGCAATTCGGTATAAATAAACTCCGCTTGCAAATCTATCCATGTTTATGTTCTCGTCGTATCTTCCGGCGCTCATTGTTCCGTAGTTGCTCTCGAGAACTCTCTGTCCGAGTACATTGTAAATATCCAGGGCCACTGTCGATTGCTCCTTGAGGTCGAATCGTATCGTGGTACTCGGGTTGAACGGGTTCGGATAGTTCTGGTAAAGAGCATAGGTCTTCGGTACATTTACCGTAACGGAAAGTGTGGATAAGTCTTTAGTCGTTCCGTCAATCGATACGCTCTGGATTTCATACTGATACGTAGAACCAGAGGTCACTTTATTATCGGTGTAGTTGTATGATTTGCCCGTGCTGTTGGTGCCCATACCTCTA
>DATJAY010000015.1 GCA_035515795.1 Candidatus Acidiferrales bacterium
CGCCGGTATCAATAGGGGCATATTCATAAGCAACGGTGTTCCCCTGCGCATCATTGATCGTGTCTTGTGTCATCAAGCGGCCGGCGCGTGCATCGACCTCGGATGCAGAAAAATTCTGAGACTTGAATTTTGCCGGCAATATTTTGCTGCATCCGATAACTGTAAGCGACAGGATGCCCACAAAAAACAGCCCTAAAACAGACATACAAATTTTCTTTCGATTCTGATACATGTCATTCTCCAAATGAGTTACTTCATCTGATGACGATGAATTTTTTATAAATACTTTGACCGATTTTATAGTGCGGATCAGCAACTGGTCCCGACGTGACCTCAAAATATGCTATGTATAAACCGCTCGCCACAACCTGAGCGGAAGAAGTCAACAGATCCCATGTTTCGTCACCGCTGCCGTTCGTATGGTTGATCGTCTGAACCAAATCGCCGTTCTCAGTAAATATTCTGATGATGCAGTACGACGGTAAATTAAAAAAGGCTATACGATTCCACACCGAAATATCCGTCCCGAATTGAATTGCTCTTGCGGATATGTTGTATGGATTTGGGACTACACGTATTGCCGAGAGGCTGTATTGATCGGGGCTCCCAGGTTTACCGCCTTCAGGACGCATCAAAAATGCCGGGGTATTGGTCATAGTGTAAAACTTGCTGCTTACCAGGGGCACACCCGGCTCAACGGTGTTTGTTGAACCATCGTCTTTCGTTTGGACATAGTAAAAATAGTTGAACCCTCGTTTGGGAGACTTATCCAGATAGGTGCGGAATCCATTCGCAGCGGGGAATTTGCTCAGGGTCGATGCATCGCATGAGTCGATGGCTGTAAATATAGTATCAGTCTTGGTATCGGCCCTGTAAATCAAATAGCCGTTGAAATGAGGAGCCGATTCAGCGCTGGTCGACCACTGAAGAGTTATCATGTTGCCGCCGGACGTAACTCGAAATCCATCCGGTGGAGGAGGAGGCTGAGGAATGCCATAGCTGCTGTTATAGTTGTCTCTCGCTCTCCTGAAGGTTTGAAGGAGTGAATCTTTTCCCGTGAATACCCATGCGTTCTTATAAATGTCCCCATCTGTAGTCGTGCCGCCGACTGTCCATGTCGGAGTTTTCCATGCGGGTGCTTTCGAAGGAAGTTGAAGCGGGGTATTTCCATGATTGTGGTACCAATTCCACCAATTGCGTGCCACCTCCTGGCTGAAATCGTGGCTTATGCCGGCTACAGCTTCGCAAATCACTATCCTCACACTATCACCCGGCGCAAGCGTATAAGGACCAAAACCCTGCTCGCTTTGATAACCACCCGTGGTTAGCCCTATCGCCGGACTTCCAGTCCAAGTGCTGGCATAATTATTTGGCCAGCCGTCGGCGTCTTCTCCTAGAGCCTCAGCCTGAGTTTGCGCGGGATGTCCCAGGGTCATCAGACCATACTGCTGCGTCATGAAATCAGGATTGAATGGCGATGATGGACTTATAGTCTGTAGTAATCCATCTGAACCTGTGTACCATGTGGTGGTCGGTTGGGTTGGATCGTCCGACTGATCGTGTGACGACTTGTCCGCATGCAAAACCATCTCACCCGTAAATCCTGTGCCGTATAGAATATGACCATCGTTGAAATCCGGTCTACCGATACAATCGGACACCGAGGTAGCAGTCGCATTTGGTCCGTAATACTCGAAGATTGCGCGGAAATCGTTCGGGGCCGCAAGTGTATGGTTCGCATCTTGCCCGATAGCGTCATCTATAGTGTTCCTTCCCCACTGGTCTCCTGAATATCCTACGCCGAGTCTGTAAGCATCGTTCGCGGCCGCAAATCTATAAGTGAAATAGAACATCACGCCTGTGAGTGTAGCCGGCGGCATCGTTCCACCGGCGTTATCGGTGAGACCGGTATTCTTGAACACGTATTCGTAAATGAAGTAGTTGTTGTTGTACTGCTGTGTCCAATTATAAACTTTCCTGTAAATCGTTATTCCTACCGGCGTATTCGCTTGATTATAAATCATCCTGTCTGAAGGAAGAGCAGGATCTACCTGGTCTTCGCCTCCAGTAAGGTTGAGATCGTTTGCGTCAAGATTGGTCGCCGGCTGTCCGTCAACAAGTACACTCGGATGGTCGAATTTACCTATGAGCTGGAATTTCACCGGAAACACTACGGAATTCATGAACATGATCGACCGCCCAAGGCAAATTACCTTGTAGGGGTATGTCAGCCCAGTCGACGGATCTTTAAAGTTGGTACAGCCGATCCACAGCGACTTGCCGACACTGTGGTCCTGAAATTGGTACTGATTATCCCATCGCAGTCCGTCATCTTGATCGGTATTAAGGTACGGACCCCTTCCTCTTCTGCCATATTCAATTTCAGATGCGCAGTTAGAAAAATACTGCGCGAGGGGGCCCACAGACAACCATTTGATCTCTTGATTCCCGCCTGTTACCTGCGCCGCCGATCTATTTGGAACGATCACTCCAACGGCGGCAAAAAGACAAAGTATTGTTACCAGTTTTGTCAGATATTTTGTAGTCATGTATCTGCTACCTTCTTTTATCAGAATTCATAATTTAGAAGTTAAAAGACAAGTTGATGCCATAATAAAACTGTCGCGGATTTAGAAAATCGAACGAGCTGTTATTAGGCATATCGATATACGCTTTGTCATCCAGGATTCTCTGCATATGACCCTGATCTACTTCCTGCCAATTGCCGTTGGCATATTGCATATATTTCCCGGTCGGCTTGTCCCAATAGATTGCGGTCGGATCAACACTGCTCAGGTTCATCCCGTAAACGTTGCCGCTGAAGAGAACCGGCTGATAATTAGCACCGTTCATTCGATAATCGCCGATGCGATCATTTCCGGGGATATTGGTGTTGTTGTAGGCAGGGTTTGACGGCAAATGCAATGATCCCATGTATGCGAGAAAATCATTGTTGTCGTAGAAGCTCTCCCCAGATAATAGTTTCTCATTCAGCAGGTTCGTGGTCTCCAAGAAGAACGTCAACGAGACAACCTTGAAATCGAAAGTCTTGTTGATTCGAAGGTTTATATTAGTGTAGTCTGTGACCTGGACATTGTTTGCTACGCCAAGAACGTTCTGCGGATTGTATGTAAGCCATTCTCCTGCTTTCCACATTCCAACCACGTTGATAATCCAGTCACCAAGCGGCGTTATGCCTGCTACCTTTGGTCCGAAGTCTTTCGGCGTTAGAAACATAATGCTTGCATTTGCACGCGGCTGCGGAACAGGCCTTTGCGAAATTTGTTGGTAAAGTGCATTTGACTGAGATTCATCGGATTCTCTCTGCAATGCTGGATTATCTGCAACTACTACCTGGCCGAATTGGCCCAGCCTGACGACCTGATAAGTATAGTTTACAAAGCCCTGTATCCAGTCGCCAGTATTCTTTCTCAAAGTTACTTCCAGTCCTCGAACGTCCGAGTAACTGTTGTTATTTGCTGCGTAGTAGTTGATACCTTTTTGATCACTTTCATAAAAGGTGAACGCTTGTTGGTCAGTAATATCGTTGTAAAAAGCCGCAAGCTGCAGGAGGTAGGCATCAGCGATGGATTGATCGAATCCCAGCTGGTACGAAATAGTTTTCGCTTGTGAAAGATTTGGATCTCCGTAATTTACCATACCCCCTGATGCTGCACGCCCCATCCTGAAGGTCTCCTCATAAGCAGGAAACTCCTTGAAGTGACCATAGTTGAAATAAAGCTTTGAACTTTCGGTGATTGGATGCGAGATGCCGAGACGAGGACTAAGAGACACATCGGGTTTCACCTTGCTTGCCGCATAGTTCACCGTGTCGCTGAAAGCACTGGAGAAGTATTGCACATCAAACGGATTGACTTGCACCCAGTCTGTATTGGGATTGCTGAGATCCAATCTCAATCCAAGATTTGCAATGAAACCGTACACCTCTATTTTGTCCTGCACGAAAGCCGACAGCCTGTAAGGACTCCAACTCTGTTTGACCCAATTCACATCACTAAAGACCGGATTTATCGTCCCATAATTCATCCGAAGGTCATAGTAAGAAAACTCTAATCCGGCTTTAACCAAGTTCTCTTCGTTCACCTGACTGGTTATGTCTCCTTTAAGGGTATATGATGCCACTTCGCTTGAGTCATGAGCGGTTGAACTATGCCCGCCGAAGAACAAGCCGGGATCGCCAAGCCCCGACAGAAGCTGCGGGCTGTAACCAGAGGGGGCCTCAGCATTGATCCAGTAGCCCGGCACTATTTCCAATTGGGCAGTATCCCTGAGGGCTATGGGACCTGTCAGATAACTTCTATGCACGCCCTCTGCACTTATCTCATAAAACGTGGATGCGGTTACAAAGTTGGTTAGCTTCCCCGAAAAAGTGTAATCACTGACGTCGGATGTTGAGTACCAAGAATCGGTATACACCCTGCTTGATCTCTGCTCATAGGTCATCCCGGCAATTTGGTCGGGTGTTCGGAGAAAATCCGCGGGGTTCCAAAATGGACTTGTACCCGGCACTTGCGAAAGCCAGGCTTGATTATAATAGCCTGCGTCGGTTGCGTTGATTGCGACGTTATAAGATTTACCGGTTGACGCACTTAACATCAACTTCATCTTCGAGCTTATGTCCGAGTTTATTTTGATTGACCAGTTATAATCCCGATAATCCGGCCTGCTAAGCGGGATCAACAGCATCTCCCTGTTCGAAACAAAACTAGTAAAGAACCGCAGATCTCCGAGCTCGTGGCTGATAATCGGGATGGGCCCGCCAAAACTGGCATCGATATTATAATCAGGCTGATTGGTTTCCGCTTCACGCCTGTGCTGATATTCATAAATACGCTGACATGCTGCCGGGGAAAGATTAACGCCCTGCTGCAAAAGGGACTGCGAGACAGCGTCCCATCCCTCAAATTGGGGATATTGATTTTGCATGTACTGGCTCCAGTTCCCATTGCCGGTGCCTGTCCAGCAAACGGCAGGATCCATGTATGGCCTATTCCACATTGAATTGGGGTCGAATTCTGATATTCCGAAATATTTTTGCTGCGGAGGACTATACTTTGTGTTGATAGAACCAAAGTAATGAGCAGCGTTTCCTTCCTTCTCTACTATATTTATGAGGCCCGACCGCACTTGACCATATTCGGCATTGAAACCGCCTCTTTCTATGGAGACTTCCTGTATGGAACTCAGCGCAATATTAGAAATAGGCTGATTATTTCTCGGGTCACGCCGCGTCACGCCATCAACCTGTAAAAGCAATTGATCTATGCTGCCGCCGCGGACTATCATTCCATTTTCTACGCCCGCCTGCAAACCGACGACGTCATTGAGAGTGGTGACCGGCAAAGCAGTTATCTCTTCCGGTTGCACTGCAGACTCGCTTGCCGACACGTCTCTTCTGATAATTTTGCGCTCAGCGATCACCTCGACACCGGTGGCTTGAATCGCCTGCGGGGTCAATTCGATATCAAGATTTGAGGTTTGATCGATGCGAACCGAAACATCGGTCACGGTAACTGTGGCATAACCGACCATGCTCGCAACAATCGTTTGGTTGCCAGGTGGGACATTCAGGATGACGTAATAGCCATCAAGACCAGTTGACGCTCCGAGTGTAGTCCCTTGTACCATCACATTCACGCCAGGAAGCGGGTCATGCGTTTCTTTGTCAACCACTTTGCCCGTGATCTTTCCAGTCGTACCGGCATAAAGCAGATTGGCAAATAGCATGAAAATCGAAAATGAAATAATAGAAATCCGACACTTAACTGACAACATTGAATTTCTCCTCTATTAGATTCCTATGAATGCTCGACTCGTATTTTAATTTGAGAAAATTGAATATGACCAAAAGAATCAGCGAAACCAGAAAGATAAAAACTGAAAATTCAAGGAAAGTGGATTGCACAAACCAACTTAAAAGGCCGCTCTCCAACTGATGGTTATTGACGATCATTTGCAGGACGACTCGCAGCAGAATAACAAACGTTCCCGACGATAAAGAGAAAAGGACACTCGCTCCGGTCACCTTGCGATTAAACAACCCCACGATAAATACTCCCGCGATCATCGCCGAGAAGTACAAAAAGATCTTGAACAATTGAATACATGAGTTCATATCCATTGTCTGCGATATCGGGATCAATAAAATTGAGATAAGGACCAAAATCATCGCCGTGATTCTGCCTACAAGTACAACTTGTCTGTCCGAAGCTTCGGGTTTACCGCTATAAAAGAAGTCGAATGTAATGAGCGCAGACGTGCTGTTAAAAACATTTGCCACGGGTATCATGAACGCTGCCACTGCTCCAATTATTAGCCCGGCACGAAGGCTATCGGGCATAGACCCATTGGAAAAGAACCAGTGCAGCGGCCCCTCCGGGTCAGTTCTCCACGCTGTCGGCGCAACAATTCCTGCCAGTAAAAAAATCAAAAGCGGGACAACTTGCAGGACCGCGCCTGCCAGCGAGCCTCTTCTGGCAGATTGCACCTCTCTAACGCTCAACATCTTTTGAACCATAAGCTGGTCCGCACACCAAAACCAAAAGCCAATTATCGGAAGGCCGATGAATAACCCCGTTCGACTGTACTCCGAAGCGCTCCCGCTGTCAAGATGGGCTGATGAGGCAATCTTGTGTGCCATCATGTTGAAACCGTTCTCCTGACTGAGAAGCCACGACATAAACCCCACCACAGCAAGGACGATGAATGCTACCTGAACTAAGTTTGCATGGATCTCTGCTTGCAGACCTCCGATTATAACATACAGCCCTGTAACCACAAGAAAGAAAAGTAGAGATGAAAAAGAATCGATCCCTGCAATGCTGTCCAACAAGATTTTCCCCATTGCAAGAATCACCACCAACCTAATTCCGACGTTGGAGAGGATGTAAATCACCGACAAAAACCGGCGGCAGTTTTTGTCAAATCTTTTCTCAAAGAACTCAGGAACTGTGTTTATCTTCATCTCCAAGTATCGTGGAACGAGTACTCTGCCGACCACGATGAGCATAACCGCGGAAATGACTGCGTAAGCAACAGGCACCTGGGATGACAACCCCGACGTTGTCAGCCCAAAAATGTAGGGACTAAAGAGAGAAGCCGCCAGCAAGGAAACGCCGAGCATCGACCAATGGGTGTTTCGATTTGCAAAGAAATAATTCTCAACATTCGCTTCCTTACCACGAGAAGCATAAATGCTGAGCGAGATAAGCAAAACAGGATACAAGAAGTACAACAGAACGGCTAGGGTAGCAAAGCCAAACAATCACAACTCCTTTTCATTTTCCTTCGCCAAGGCCTTATCAATCTGACGCAAGCGAAATTCTCCCTAAATGGCATAAATTGACTCTGAACTAGCCTCAATGAATATGCCGCCGTTGAAAAACCGCAAAAATATTCCAATTGTGGACAAAATGGAGTGAATTGCAAGTCAACCATTATCATTTTGATAAAAAGCCGGGAAAGAATCCCTTATCATTATGATAAAGTAAGAACAGCCCTTTTGAGTAAATTACATCGAATAATCAAAGCAAACTACTTTTCTTCCGCCTTACGTTGCTTTATTCCCAGTTGGTCACACATTCGATGGAAATTCGATGGTGCCATGCCCAATTTCCTGGCAGCTTCAGAATCCGATTTGGTTTTGTCCTTGACATGACTTACGTATCTCCTTCGGAAAATATTCTCCATGTCCTTCCATGTCAGGATTTCGTTTCCAAACCAAAATTCAGGGCCCGATATCGTCCCGAGATTCTTGGAGTCTAAAATATTCACGACGTCGTTTCGAGATATCCTTCCTTCACAGGAAATCAGCGCCCGTTGAATAACATTTTGGAGCTGGCGGACATTTCCCGGCCACTCGTGTGTCTGCAATACTTCAATTGCATCATGGTCAACCGACGGGACTCCTACGCCCATTTGCTCGCTGTACTTGGCTATGAAATACTCTGTCAAGGCCGGAATGTCTTCGACCCTTTCCCGGAGTGATGGCACATAGATATAAACCACGTTCAATCGATAAAACAAATCCTCCCTGAATTTTTTTTCCTCGACAGCTTTTTCAAGGTCGATATTAGTGGCCGTTATCACGCGGACATCGACCTTCATCTTGTCGGTTCTCCCGATCTTGTCTATCTCTCCGTCCTGTAAGACTCTCAGCAACTTAACCTGCGACGAAATCGGCAGCTCGCCGACCTCATCTAAGAAAATTGTCCCGTTGTCTGCCACTTCAAAAAGCCCCTTCTTGGAATTCACTGCACCCGTAAAGGATCCTTTCTCATAACCAAACAATTCACTCTCTATCAATTCATGCGGAATGCTTCCCGCATTAATTGCGACGAGATTCTCATATCTCCTTTTGCTCAAATAATGGATATGAGTCGCCACCAATTCTTTTCCCGTCCCTGAAGCTCCTGAAATCAAAACCGTCACATCCTGCTGAGCAGCCTTCTCAACATGCTTAATCAACTTCTTCACTTCGGGTGAATCGCCGATAATTTTTTTCTCATCAAGCGTGCGGTTAATAGATTGATTCAACTGCAGATTAGATTTCGATTTTTCAAGAGCGAGTCTTTTCTTTTCGTATGCGTTCAAGATCGAAAGGAGAAGATCGGTCGGCTGATAGATGTACTCTTTTATGTCCGCCGGATATTTGGTACAGAACCACATAGCACCCGCTTCGATCAATTTGTTCGCAAACCCAAAGTCAGTGAGGTTTATGGTCATCTTTGTAATGACGATGATTTCAATAAATGGATCGACCAGCTTTATTTTGCGTATCAACTTCTCGCCGTAAAGTGGTCCCACAATCTGATAATCCATGATCACCACATCGTAATCCTCTTCATGTTTCGATATAAGGTCGAGAGCAGACTGACCGTCCGCTACTATTTTCTTTATAAACAGTCTGTCCTGGAACGGTGCGAGAGTGCGTTTTATACGATTGACGTCGTAAGTTTCATCTTCAATCAGTAAAAGATTTATTGGTCTGTCAAATTGCATTTCTGTGTTTCCTATTGTTGGTTACGGAAAAAATACCGCAACCGGATTTACCCGAATTCCCCGTCGCAAACGGGAGACCTTCATTACTATTATTTAGCCGCAAGAGCATCAATGTCTTATCAGCAGCGTGAATCTGCACCCGCCTTGCTCCCTGTTGTCGGCATCGAGATCCCATCCGCATCGCTTTGCGATTTCGTATGCAAGATAACAACCGTAGCCGGCATTCTTCCCTTCTTCCTTCGTAGAAATATTCTCAAGGAAAATTTTCTTGATACCGTATTCGTTTTTTTCCAGCAAATCCGAACGTACGCCGCTGCCATTATCCTCGATTGTCAAAACGGATTTCTTTTCTCCTGAGTAATAAACGGTCTTTAGATTTATTACGATGCACGTTTGATTCGAATGATCGATCGAGTTTTGAATCAGCGGCTCGATAATTTCCCAGATAACAAATTCATTCACGGAAACCTTCGGCAAATTTCTGTCGAGATTGAATTCGAAATTTATGGTTTTTACAGGATTGGATATCCGCAGGAAAATATTATTGACGATAAATTTCAATACCTCGTTCAGGTCGGTTTTGAAAATCAGATTCCTTATGGTCTGTATCGGCGGGTTGTACCATTTCATGTCGTAGATGACTCTCGAGATAAAATTCGCGTACTTCGAAATGCGGTACTTGATTTCCTTTATGTTCTTCTCATCCGCATTTTCAACGTCCTCGTTTATAAATCCCATCACCTTCTCGGCCTTATGATAGGTATGGTAAATCCGCTTGGTGAAGAGATGCTCTTTCTTCTGAGCAATGTGCTCGCGTAAATGTTCTTCTCTTTCCTTGTACAACATCTCCCATGCCTGATCTCTCTCTATCAGCGAATACGTTGAGACATAGAAAATGGCCAAGAGACCCAAGACTATTAATGAGGAAAATAGCAGCACGGTTTCGTTAAAATTGGTTACTATCTGCTGGCTGATAACCGAAACATCCGGATGTATCCTCAAGTAAACCGCACCGGCATATTCACCGTACGGTTCCAGGGGAACGTAAACATGGAAAATGTTCTCCTTCTCCTGGAAGCTGTTGATCAGCCCCGATTTCATGATTTCACTGTGAAGTCCCGCGTACCGCGCAACAGCATACTGGTACATCGGATCGACAAGAGTATCCGGCGGCTTGTGATCGAAAAAATACGAATATATGTTTTGTCCAAGATCCATCGCAAGATATTTATTCTTGTAAGGAAAGATCACGCACATCTGTTCGACATTCCGATTCATCAAAGGTTGTTTCAATATGCTGTTCAACGCGTGAACCAGGTTTCTTTCTCGGTCCGCCGCGTCTTCGCCTTTGGTAAGCGTATTAGATTCAAGGAGCAGCTCCAATGAGGCTGTCGTCAAATTTCCTATCTGCTCTGCGGAATTCTTTTTGTACCAGGCCATGGTATCAGAAAGAAGATCCCTGAGTGTGTTTTGCTGCAGGTGAGAGACAAATACCAGGAAGACCATCAGTGCCACGAATATGACGCCGATGTGTTTCCATCCCAACCTCACATATTTCGGCTTGCTTTCCAAGTCGATCTCTTTGGAAGTATTCTTCATTTGATCAAGTTCTCCTGGTTTTTACCTGAGCCTTTCATCATTGATCTGCTTAGAAGCGGACATCAAAGCTTCACCTACCGGAATTTCCTTTTTCAATGCCTTATGAAAGTACGACGACATGATTTCCGATAAACGCGTATAATTATCGAGGGACGGGCGGTACCTTCCCCAGCTCAGCAGCTTCTCAATCTGCGCGAGCTCCCTGTGTTTCTGCAAAAAAGAGCTGTCGCTGTAGACCTCCATGTTGATAGGCAGGTATCCACCCTCTTCGTAAAGAAGTTCTTGATTTTCCTTTCGAAACATGAACTTGATGAATTCAAGTGCCTCTTCCTTTCTATTAGAAAATTCAGATATCATCAGACTCCATCCGCCGAAGACGCTGGAGGTTTTATTCCCGTCGAAATGCGGCAAAGGAGCGATATCCCATGAAGAGACCGCAGAGGTGTCCTCTAAAAAACCGCTATATTGTCTGCGGAAACCGATCCATCCCCGCAAAAAAAGTGCATTATTGTTGGTGGCATAGAGATAGCTGTTGTACTCGTCAAATTGTACCACCTCGCTTGGGGAAAATTTATAATTGTAAACAAGATCAACCATCATCTGCAGAGCTTTTCTTGCAGGTGATGTATTCAGATTGATCGGATCGTTGTAGAAAATATCGTCGCTTTCATGCTCCGAAAGCATTTCTTGAAAGCAGCACAACATCCCTTCATAATTGCCGCCGGGAAATACATAGAACAGCCCACTGTCGTATTTGCCTGGGAAGTGATTCGATGTTTTTATGCTCCTTCCGAGATTTATGAATTCATTCCATGTCATTCCATTTCGAATCCTGCTTTCGATCGAATCTCCGTGAGGGAGCTCGCGAATCAGATCCTTTCGGTAATACAGAACTCCCATGTCCAGGAAGAGAGGAAATGCAACCAGCTTATCGTTGCGCCGGCAGGTTTCGAGCGCAGACGCGTTGACATGACTAAGAGTTGAATCGTCAAAATGGTCATCCAATAGGTATCCCCATTTCGCAAATCGAGGAATCCATATCAGATCGACTGCAAAAATATCTATCCCATCGTTGCGGCTTCTGAGAGACCGGGTTAATATCTCCTTTCGATCATTCGTGGTGAAGTGGTAAAATGGAAGATTCACCGGCACAACTTCTATTTTCCCTTTGTAAAGAGCGTTAAATTTTTTTATTATCTCCAAATGTGCGTCGGAAATATTGTCGACATAATATATTTTTTTTGCGCCGAGATCTGGAAAAAGAGATATCTGAAAAGGTGAATAAATAAGAAAAATCACTGCCGTAATAGAAACGAGGATAGTAATGAGCCAAATCGGAGACTCTTTTATCGTTTTGAAAATTTTAGGCAAATTAACCTCCCAATATTAACTCCAAGGAAGATAATTCTTTTTTTCAATTAAAGCATCATTGGTGGTCACGGCGCCTAAATCCTGTCAATGAATCTCGATGCCAAAATTCAAAAATTTGCCGGAGGAATCATTCCCGTACAAATAAAGGACGCACCGGGACAATCCTTGACTTTTGACCTTTGACTTTTGAGTTGCGTTATTTTATTATGTGAAGTCAAAATCAAAATTAGGAGAACAAAACAGATGCATCTGAGCGTAATTGATCTAAGCATTATTGTGGTTTATCTGATCGGAGTCGTGCTGCTCGGGATACTCGTTACCAAGCGCGCATCAAAAAATATCCACAACTATTTCCTCGGCGGAAACGAGATGCCATGGTGGATGCTGGGCGTGTCGAACGCGTCGGGGATGTTTGATGTTGCGGGCACCATGCTCTTAGTTTACTGGCTGGCCGTCTACGGACTAAAGAGCGTTTGGCTGCCGTGGTTGTGGCCGGTATTCAATCAGATATTTTTGATGGTTTATTTATCAGCGTGGCTGAGGAGATCGAATGTCATGACCGGCGCAGAATGGATAAAGACGCGTTTCGGGACCGGGAAAGGGGCGACGTTGTCTCATATCATCGTGGTCATATTCGCTCTCATCGGAGTGATCGGATTCCTTTCGTATGGATTCAAAGGAATCGGGAAATTTGCGGTCGCATTCCTGCCTCCTCTTATTACAAGCCCGGCAACCCTGGCAAAATATCCTGAGATCAATACCGACCTTTACGCATTGATCCTGATGGGGATAACCGCGATTTACGTCGTAAAGGGCGGAATGATAAGCGTCGTTATGACGGAGGTGATCCAGTATTTGACGCTCACTCTGTGCTCGATCGCAATTGGAATCATCGCCATGGCGTATGTATCTCCGGGAACTATCAACGCCGTTTTACCGGATGGATGGAAAAGTCTCTTCTTCGGATGGCATCTGAACCTCGATTGGTCGACGATCCATTCAGCGGCTTCATCTAATCTCAACTCGTTCAATCAATGGATCACAACCGACGGATATTCCCTGTTCGGATTGTTTTTCACCATGATGCTTTTCAAAGGCATATTCGTGGCTGCCGCAGGACCGGCTCCGAATTACGACATGCAGCGTATCCTCTCGACTCGCAATCCGAAGGAAGCAGCGAAGATGAGTTCACTCGTCAACGTCGTTCTAAATCCGGCCCGGTATTTCATGGTCGCCGGCCTTACGATACTCGCCTTGACAAATTTCAATGCGCTCTACAGCGGCTCCATTTCCACCCCGGATTTTGAGACAATTCTTCCGGAAGTGCTCGCGCACTATATACCTATCGGATTGTTGGGCTTCTTGATGGCGGGGCTGATCGCGGCGTTCATGAGCAACTTTGCGGCTACGGTAAATGCAGCTCCGGCATACATTGTCAACGACATATATAAACGATACATAAACCCGAACGCACCTCCGAAGATTTACGTAAACTGGAGTTATGTGACTTCCGTTCTTGTAATAGTTGTCGGCGTCGGGATTGGTTTTATGGTAAGCTCGATCAATCAGGTCGTCCTCTGGATCGTGTCGGCATTATGGGGAGGATATACGGCGGCAAATGTGCTCAAATGGTATTGGTGGCGGTTCAACGGTTATGGATATTTCTGGGGAATGGTTTCGGGAATCGGGACCATGCTCGTCCTTCTCGTTCTGGACAATTTGAACTTAATTCCTTTCGTTCGTAACTGGCCATTGTCTAACAACTCAAGCATGAATTCCTTTCCGATCATTTTTTTGGTGTCTATCATCGGCTGCTTAGCTGCAACATTCCTGACCCCGCCCGAAAGTGACGAAGTGCTTATGCACTTCTACAGCACGGTTAACCCGTGGGGATTCTGGAAGCCGATCCGCGAAAAAGTTTCGGCGGCGAACCCGAATTTTGTCCCGAACAAAGATTTTAAGCGTGACATGTCTAATGTCGTGGTTGGGATAGTCTGGCAGGCTACGCTTGTCGCTGCACCGGTCTTCCTGGTAATTCGCGAATGGCAATCGTTTATTGCAGCGATGGTGGTCATGGTCATAACAACATTGATACTGAAGGTCAACTGGTGGGATAAATTGGAAGCGACATTCGGGGAAAAAAAGAAAGTCACAAGTGTCGGCACATCCAGCATAGAATTGGCGCCGGATAAATGAATGAATATAAGAACCATGGTCCAACGGCGACGGTGTGTCGTTTGAGCAGAGTGCAGAGTTTTTCATCCGACGATTCAGTACAGGAAAAATAAATGAAAAAAACGCAATTCAATCAGCGAATAAAGAGACTATTTGTCGTACACGAGAAGCTCATCACTCGAAAGAATATGCCGCTCAAGGAAGGCAACGGAATTTTCGTCCGCCATAAGTATCCCGTACTGACTGCGGAACACACGCCGATTTTTTGGAGATACGACCTGAACTATGAATCAAATCCGAACTTGCTTGAGCGCATGGGAGTAAATGCCACTTTCAATTCGGGGGCGATTGAACTTGGGGGAAAAATCTTATTAGCTGTCAGAGTCGAAGGAGTGGACCGGAAATCTTTCTTCGCCATTGCAGAATCAAAAACCGGAATCGACAATTTCAAGTTCTGGGATTATCCCGTGACGATGCCCGAAGTACCCGATAACCCCGATACGAACGTCTACGACATGCGTCTGGTTAAGCATGAGGACGGCTGGATTTACGGATTGTTTTGTACGGAGAGAAAAGACCCTGACGCTCCGGTCAGCGATACTTCCTCCGCAGTCGCACAATGCGGCATTGCGCGGACGAAAGATTTGAAAAAATGGGAGCGGCTCCCGGACTTAAAAACAGCGTCGCCGCAACAGAGAAATGTGGTGCTGCATCCGGAATTTGTAGATGGAAAGTATGCATTTTACACCCGGCCGCAAGATGGTTTCATTGACGCAGGAACGGGCGGGGGAATCGGATGGGGATTGTGTGAGTCGGTGGAAGATCCGAAAATTGTGAAAGAAACCATCATAGACGACAGACAGTACCACACGATCAAGGAGGTGAAGAACGGACTCGGTCCCGCTCCGATCAGGACGGAGAAAGGCTGGCTCCAACTAGCGCACGGCGTAAGAAACACCGCTGCGGGACTCCGGTATGTGCTGTACTTGTTTCTCACGGATTTGAAAGAACCCAACATGGAGATCGCGTCGCCCGGAGGATACTTTCTCGCTCCACAAAGCGAAGAAAGAATCGGAGACGTTTCGAACGTTGTCTTCAGCAATGGATGGGTCGCGAAGAGGAACGGAGAGGTCTTCATTTACTATGGATCCTCAGACACGAGGATGCACGTTGTCACAACCTCAATCAACAGACTTTTAGATTATGTGTTAAATACCCCTCCCGACAAATCTACCAGCGCCGCAAATGTTAAAATACGAAACAAGCTTATCGAGAGGAACCTTGAAGCAATCAAGAAAATAAAGGGATTATGATAGGCGTTTGTTATTCATGCCTTACATAAAATTGCGGTCCAGGAAATTGATTCTTTGAGAAATCTTAAGTCGACGATCGTTCGGGGCTCAGACTTTTCCTCTATCGATTGCCTCGCGTACCACCTTCAGCACTTCGTTAGCCATATAAGGTTTTTGAATAAAGTCTTTGACGCCTGCCGCTTCGAGTACTGACCTGATCTCCGGATCAATAAAACCGCTCGCCATTATGACTTTGACTTCAGGGTTTACACGCTTGATATGCGACACTATTTCTTCACCGCTCAACTTCGGAAGTCCGAGGTCGGATAAAACGACGGCTATTTGATCCTTGTTCTTTTGAAATGTCTGCATGGCTTCCTGTCCGTCGCTCGCAGCTAAAACTTTATATCCTTTGGGCTCGAGTATCGCTTTAAGCAAGTCTCTCAGCATCTCTTCATCCTCGATAATCAATACGGTATCTGTCCCTCCAGATATTTCTTCCGGCGACTGTTGAATCGTTACACCGTTCTCAATGGGTTCTTCGAAAACCGGGAAATAAATGGAGAACGTCGATCCTTTCTTGGGCTCACTCGTGACACTGATAAACCCTCTGTGACTCTGCATTATTCCATAAGCGACGGAGAGTCCGAGTCCGGTCCCCTTGCCTACTTCTTTGGTTGTAAAAAATGGTTCGAAGATCCTGCGTCGTGTCTCTTCGTCCATTCCCGTTCCGTTGTCTTCGATACGTATTTCAACGTATTTGCCGGCAGAGGCTTCCGGAAACACGGGAAGCAGCGTATCACACGAGACCACATTTGTGGATATGGTCAGCTTACCCCCTCTTGGCATAGCGTCTCTTGCATTCACACAAATATTCAAAAGCACCTGATGAATTTGAGTCGCATCACCGGAGAAAACCGGCAGGTCATTCCGGAGCTCCGTGGTTATCACTACTGTCTTGGGAAATGTTTCTTCCACAAGTTTTTCTAATTCCGAAACTATTTCATTCACCTGAACAGACTCAAAAGTTGTCTCGGTTTTTCGGGCGAATGTCAGAAGTTGTTTCACCAGCGACTTGCCGCGCTCCGCAGATTTCATTATCGCCTGAGTCCCGCGCTGGAACTTTTTCTGATCAAATGCCGACTGGGTTAACAGGTCGGCATATCCGAGAATGACGCCGAGTATATTATTAAAGTCATGCGCGATTCCCGCCGCTATGTTGCCGAGGCCTTCCAACTTTTGAGTTTGCAGGAACTGCTGCTCCAGCATTCTGATGTCGGTTATATCTTTTGCCATTCCCGATATTATTTCACCATCCAAAGATGCACTGAGAAGAACGTTTCTTATCTTCCCGGTCTTTGTAACCCATTCGACTTCATTTGTTTTTCCAGTTTCCCCAAGGGTCCGCAGTTCCTGGACGAAGGATTCTCTTTCACGGATATTTCTGTACAAATCATAAGCTCTAATTGAGATCAATTCCATTGGAGAACTATATTCAAGCATATCCGCCATAGCTTTATTGGCGTATATAATTCTTCCGCTCAACGTGGTTCTGTAAACAGCCACGAGCGCATTCTCCACAAGCTCCCTGTATTTCTTTTCCGAATCTCTAAGCTCTTTCTCCATCAATTTTCTTTCAGTGATATCACGCGCGACCCAGAGCACAGAATCATTCGTCAATGGAGACACCGTCGCCGTTCGCCATTTTTCCTCTCCTCTAATGTTTATGGAATACTCCGCATTCTGAGGTTCCCCGCTCTCGAGCGTTTTACGGATCACATCGACGAAATAGTCTGCCTGTTCTCTGGGGAAAATCTCATTGCTTTTCTTACCCATGAGTTCCGAACTTGGCTTATATAATAGCGAATCTTCTGTCGGGGCCACCCTCAAGAAGCGGCCATCTTTGTCGAGTACAAGGATTATATCTTTCATCGACTCAAAGAGCGTGCGCAATTCCGATTCCGACCGACGTAACGCCTCTTCGACAGCCTTCCGTTCAGTGATATCAACCCCCATTCCGACAAGTCCAACGATGTTTCCCTTTGCATCAACCCACGGAATCTTGTAAGTCAGCAGCCAATGCTTTTTCCCTTCATGGTCGTACAAGTATTCTTCCCTGTTCAAGACAGGTTTGCCGTCTCGAATGACCGCCTGATCATCAGCAAAGAATTTCTCTGCAATCTCCCTGGGGAAAAATTCGAAATCGGTTTTTCCAAGGACTTCCTCCTCAGAGTTGCGCCCCACGAGGTGAACATCCGTTGGGTTGGACGTGACCTTCCGGCATTCTTTATCCTTGATATAGACCGCATAGGGAGTATTGTCTATCAGCGTTCTGAGGAGGATGCGCTCGCGCTGTTTTTCATCTTCCGCGGTTTTCCACTCGGTAATATCTCGAAGAACGCCGTCTATTCTGACCAATCGCTCCCCGTCGTAGATAGGAACGGACTTGTCTTCGATATAGAGAAGTGTCCCGTCTTTGCACCTCCACCAATTTTCCGAAAGGGGTATTTCCTGAACGACGTGTTTTTGTAAATCGGCAACGACGGGATCATCCCCAGCAGGACTCTCGGATCGAACCACCTGCTTCAAGAACGCCCATCTGCCACCCATCTTCTCTATGTCGGAAATAGAATATCCGAGTTTTCGTTCAAAGACAGGACTCAGATAAGTGAATTCAGCCGTCCGTCCGTCAATGCTATAAATTGTGTCATCGATAGAGGTCGTAATTTGTGCCAGAACCTCTTCCGATTTGCGCAGGGCTTCCTCTGCCTGTTTGTGAGCCGTGATGTCTCTCGCAACCAGCAGAACTCTTTCTTCATCCATCTTCGAGAGACTTGCATTGAACCAGGTTTCCCTTCCGTCGATTTCTAATTTGTATTCCGTGTTCTGCAGTTCGCCAGCTTCCAACGCCTTTCGAGTAATAGACAAGAATTCGTCGGCTTGCTCTTTACTGAAAATTTCATGCAAAGTCTTTCCAATCAGTTCTGCAGCCGGTTTGTATAACAACTTAGGATCGGTCGGTGCTACCTTTACGTATCTCCCATCGCTATCGAGAACAAGCACAACATCTTTCATTGAAGCGAATAAAGTACGAAGTTCGGCTTCGGATGCGCGGAGCGCCTCTTCGGTTGTTTTCTGGCTCGTTATGTCAGTGGTGATCCCCACGAAACCGTTGATATTATCTTTTTCATCCCGCAGCGGTATTTTTGTTACCAACGCCCAGTGTTTGCTGCCACTTTTGTCGACACGGAATTCTTCCCTGTCCATCACAGCTATGCCATCCTCGATGACTTTACGATCCTCCAGGAAAAACTTTTCGGCCATCTCTTTTGGATACACTTCAAAATCCGTCCGACCGAGGATATCGTCGTCAAAGGTCGAGCCGATATTTTTGAGGACGCTTCCCACTGCCAGCACATGAGCGCGGTTCACCAGAACCTCTCGGTATTCTTTGTCCTTTACAAAGATCGCGTTCGGAATATTGTCAATCAAAGTCCTGAGGAGAATACGCTCGCGCTCTCGCTCTTCTTCCGCAAGCTTGCGCTCGGTGATATCCGAAACGATCCCGAGGAGCCCGACAATCTCGCCTGCCTTAGCTCTGATCGGAATTTTTGAAACCGATATCCAGCGCTTCTTACCATCTGAATAGGTTCGCGGCTCTTCTCTGTCTAAAACAATCTGTCCATCTTGGAGCACCTTTTGATCGTCAAGGAAGTAAATTTCCGCCTCTTCTCTCGGATAAAGATCAAAATCGGTCTTCCCCAGAATTTCTGACTCGGCTAACTCAGGACGATTTGTGTCTTCCGACAGGCGACTCACATGCGCTCTGTTGACGACTGTCTTCCTGTATTCCCCATCTTTCACAAATACCGAGGAAGGCAAGTTATCGATCAAAGTCTTGAGAAGTGCACGCTCACGTTCCAGCGCTTCTTCAGCTTGCTTGTGTTCGGATATATCTTCAAGCGTCCCTTCGTAGTAAGCTACTTTGCCATCCGTGTCATAAACAACACGTGCATTTTCTCTCACCCAGAACACGCTTCCATCAGGTCTGATCTTCTTCGATTCGAGGCCCGTTATAAATCCTTTCTGTTCAATGAGTTCACGAAACTTAGCGCGAGGATATGCGGCCTGATAATGTCCTTCTTCTTCCACATTGAATTTTACCAATTCGTCCAGATTTCGGAAGCCTAGAATTTTTACCATGGCCGGATTGGCGAAAAGCACTCGGCCATCCGGTGTGGTACGATAGAAACCGATCGCGGTGTTTTCAAATATCGCGCGAAAGCGCTCTTCACTCTCACGCAGCATATCTTCCACTCTTCTCCTCTCGGTAATGTCGATGCCGATGCCGATTAGTCCAACTATTGTTCCACCCTCGTCCCTCAAAGGTACTTTTGTTGTGAGCAACCAGATTTTTTTGCCCTCAGGATCAATGACATATTCTTCTCTGTTGAGGATTGGCCGCCCGTCACGGATGACTCTCTGGTCGTCGATAAAGAATTTTTCCGCCTCTTCTTTTGGAAATAGGTCAAAGTCGGTCTTACCAATTATTTCTGCCTCGGACTTTAACCCTGTGTGAGCAAGATTAGCCGGATTCGCAATTATCTTATGGTAGTTTTTATCCTTCACATAAACCGAGTGCGGCAAATTGTCGATCAAGGTTCTAAGGAGAATGCGCTCGCGTTTCTGCAACTCCTCCGCCTCCTTCTGTGCAGTTATCTCGGTCGTAATTCCGACAAGTCCTTCGATCTGTCCATTCCTGTCGCGAAGCGGGACCTTTGAGACTAACACCCAGCTCTGCCGTCCATCTGCTTTGATGCCGGTTTCCACTTTGTTCAGGATCGACTCACCGTCACGGATGATCTTTTGATCGTCCTCAAGATATTTCTCTGCAAGTTCCTTCGGATAGATATCGAAATCGGTTTTACCCAGAATGTCCTGTTCAGGGTTCAGTCCCAGGCGACCGAGATGGGCGGCAACACTTTTCACATGCTGATCATTGACTATCGTTTTTCGATATTCTTTGTCCTTCACGAATACAGCGCTTGGCAAATGGTCGATCAAGGTCCTTAGCAAGATTCTCTCACGCTCCTGTGCCTCTTCCGCGCGCTTACGGTCTGTGATATCTTGGATTGTTCCGAAGTAACTTGCAGGCTCTCCGGCAGAATCAAGCATCAATTCTCCTCTACACCACATCCAGCGCTCAACCCTGTCACTGGGTCTCACGATCCGATATTCTAAATTGAAAGATTTTTTTTCGGAAATTACCTCTTTGAAATATTCCGCAAGCTGCACGCGTTCCTCAGGATGGACCAGGCTCATGAGATTATCTATGTCAAGCTTGAATCCTGAATCGACGCCTAAAATCTCATCGATCATCGGTGAAGTTGAATACGTTCCCGATTTGATATCGAAGACGTAAGAACCGATCCTGGCAACACGCTGCGATTCGCTTAACCAGAACTCCCTGTCCTTTATGGCCTCATACGTCGATTTCTCTCTTGCCCGCACTTCGATCGTCCATAGGGCAAATCCTATGTCATCGGCGAGTTCCGACAAAAGGTGAACTTCTTCCTGAGAAAAGCTATTTGGCGAACCGGCAAAAACGTTGACGACGCCGACCACATTGCCGCTGATTCGTATCGGGAAAGCACCCGCCGAACGGACGCCATGCCTTCTTTCTTCATCATGCCGTAGTTTGTATAACGATTCGTTCTCTAAATCATTAGAGACCGAGGCCAATCCCGTTCGGATGGCCTCAACAATCAAGCCGTGTTTCTCCGGTTTTCCATCAGCAGCAATCATTATTTCTTTCAATGCCCCGCTGTCTATCCCGTTCCACGCGATAGGGTGTACCACTTTACGACCTTCGTCAACAACTCCGATCCACGCCATGCGGTACTTTCCGTCCTCCACGAGAATGCGGCAAGCTTCGTTGAACAGGATCTCGGGAGTCGAGTTCCTTATGATAAGCTGATTAATATTGGACAATGTCCGCAAGATCTGATTCAGCCGGACTATCCGTTCTTGAGCTAATTTCACTTCCGTTATATCTTCGGCTGTACCCTCATAGTAAATTCCGCCCTCGCCATGGACGACATGTGCACTCTCGCGAACGAAAAGGAGGTTCCCATCTTTCCTCTTCCACACTGCTTCAAATCCGCTGACCACCCCTTCACTGCTTATGCGGTGCAGAAAATCTTCGCGCGTGCTGGGAGGCTCGAATCCTTCTTCACTCAGATTGCGTTCCTTTAATTCTCTTAAACTTCCGAACCCCAGCATTTTTACCAGTGCTCGATTAGCGTAGAGTATTCGCCCGTCCGGAGTGGTGCGGTAGATTCCGAAGGCCGCGTTCTCAAACATGTACGTCGAGGACACTTCCTTTCCCGGGGATGATTCCGATTCCTTCTGCCCATTTATGTCCGTTAACGAGCCTGCAATTCCAACCCCTCGACCGCTCTTATCGAACTGCGGAGTTACAACATCTTCAACCCAAGTATATCTTTTTGTTTTCTTGTGACGAATCCTGTAAGTAAGCCGGATCGATTTTTTAGATTTGCTTGAAACTTTTTTGGTGAGAACATTTTGGATTTCTCTCTCCACAAGCCTTGCATCATCTGGGTGAATGATAGAAATCCAGAGCCCGGGATTCTCTGCAAAATCTGTTGCTTTGTAGCCAAGAAGTTTTTTTACGTTGTCGCTGATAAAACTTATCTTGCTACGGGATGGATCACTGCCAATCTTCCTTAAATAAACGGTCTCCCTAACAGATCGCAACATCAGGTTGAAAGATGCGTTCTTTAACATATATTACTCCGTGAAATGAGATGTCACTAGATTCCTGTAAATCGGACACTTCTCGCTGCCGACAAATCAGTCTCTATGAATTCTGTCGGCTCTAAGTTAATGAACAACATGCACAAAAGCATCAAGCACAGGATACCTGTCGAATCTCCCCATGAGGATAGATCGTAAGAAAAATCAGAGACTTTAGCTCGGGAATCAGGCTCAACACTTGCGAGTCTCATCTCGACATCAGCATGCCATTCACTCTGGCTGTTGAGATTTGCGTGCTTATTGGGAATTATAGAATAAAGAAGAGACTAAATAAAATCTTGTTAGATCAGAAATTTTACTCGGAAGCCGTCATTGCCCGGATGAATAATAAAGATCGTTCCATTTCAGTTCTTTCTTGAACTCGGAAATATTCGTCGAATCGTTGATTAACAGATATTCCATTCCGAACATCTCGGCGAAATCTTCCAGATACTCCGCGCTAATGCTCTGGCTGAAGGCCGTATGATGGGCACCTCCAGCAAGTATCCATGAGTGTGCAGCGACCGTCAAATTCGGTTTAGGAATCCAGACCGCGCGTGCAACGGGTAATTTTGCCAGCGGCTCGTTCGGCGGGACTACGACCACCTCATTCACTATCAACCGAAACCGATCACCGACATCGATGATGGTGGCATTTATCGCCGGCCCCACAGGGGTATCAAAAACAAGTCGAGGCGGATCAGCCTTACCGCCGATAGACAACGGCGCAATCTCGAGAGATGGTTTGCCCTCAGCGATCGATTCACAAATCTCGAGCATGTGAGCGCCGAGAACCTCCATGCCATCTTGTCCAGGATTAAAATGATAAGTATAATCCTCCATGAATGATGTGCCGCCTTTAAGTCCGGCAGACATTACTTTCGCGGCACGGACCAACGCTGCCGTTTTCCAGTCGCCCTCGGCCCCGAAGCCGTAACCGTCTGCCATCAACCGCTGTGCTGCCAGTCCCGGCAATTGTCTCAATCCATGAAGATCTTCAAAAGTATCTGTAAATCCCGTGAAGTTTCCGCTCTCAAGAAAGGCCCTCAGCCCGATCTCGATCTTCGCTGCTTCTCTCAACGATTGATGCTTCTCGCCGCCTTTTCGCAGCACTTTGGATACCTTGTACCTATTTTCGTATTCCGCAATCAGCTTATCGACCTCAGAATCAGATGCTTGATCCACAAGATCGACGAGGTCACCGACGCCGTATCCGGCGACCGAATAACCAAACTTCATCTGGGCCTCGACCTTGTCACCTTCGGTAACTGCGACTTCGCGCATGTTGTCTCCGAAGCGCGCGATGGTCCCGCCTTGCATATCACATTTCGCGGCGGCGGCTCTCATCCACACCGCGAGCTTCTTACGAACCGATTCATCCTGCCAATGGCCCACGATCACTTTTCTGCTCTTGCCCATCCTGGTACAGATAAATCCAAACTCTCGGTCGCCATGAGCGGACTGATTCAGATTCATGAAGTCCATATCTATTTCACCCCACGGCAAGTCACGGTTAAATTGTGTATGAAGGTGTACGAAAGGTTTCTGCAAGACTTTCAACCCCGCGATCCACATCTTCGCAGGTGAAAATGTGTGCATCCAAAAAATTACTCCTATGCAATCGGGAGAACTATTCACATCCAAACATAGTTTGTAAACAGAATCCGGCGAAGTCAAAACGGGCTTGAATTCAACTTTCACAGGGAGTTCAGGAAACTTAGACAAATAACTTGCGATCTCTCTCGAGTGCCCGGCGACCTCTTTTAAAGTCTCCTCACCGTAAAGATCCTGGCTCCCCGTGGCGAACCAAACTTCATATTTTCTTAGATCGATCATAATCTCTTCTTTCTATTCACATTTCGAGAACTGGGCATTTCCCCTAACAGACAGATATGATCATTTCTTCTGTCCATAATAGGCATTCTTCCCGTGCTTTCTTTCATGATGCTTCTTCAAGATGTACTCCGGCAGTTCACCCGCGTCCGGATTAATCTGCAGCGTCTTCAGCGCAATCTCCGAGATGCGTTCCAGTGCAAGACTATTCTCCACCGAATCTTCCGGATCTTTTCCCCAGCAAAATGGGCCATGGCCCGCGACCAGTACCGCCGGAATTGCCATTGGATCCAGTTCTTTAAATCGTTCCACAATTATTTTTCCCGTATTTTCCTCGTAAGCCGATGCGACCTCGTCCTCTGTCATAAGTCGCGTTACGGGAACAGCGCCGGAAAAAAGGTCCGCATGAGTTGTACCGAGACAAGGAATTTCTTTGCCCGCCTGAGCGAATGCAGTCGCATTGATGCTGTGCGTGTGCGTAATGCCTCCGATTTGCGGAAAGGCTTTGTACAACTCGATGTGAGTCGGTGTGTCGGACGACGGACGTAATTTCCCCTCGACGACTCTGCACTTAAAATCGACGACCACCATATCATGATCACTCATCTCATCATACTCGACACCGCTCGGCTTGATGACAATCAATCCTTCTTCCCGATCAATCCCGCTGACGTTGCCCCAGGTCAGGGCGATCAATCCATATTTCGAAAGCGAAAGATTTGCCTCGAGTACTTTCTCTTTCAGTTTCTCTAACACTGATTTTCCTTGTGCACTTTATCTCTGATGTCTAACAAATCTTTCATCACGTTGAACATGCTGCCCTGCCAGCCCGTTGTGCCGAATCCGTCATGGATCTGTCTGTAAATTGCGTAGAGCTTTTTGTACACTTCGTGATTTTCTTTGATGGGTTGATACGTTTTATTTATTCCGGTCATAACCGTTTGGGCTTGAGTAATATTGTCAAAACCGCTTGCTTTTTTCCCGGCAGAGATCGCCGCGAAGATCGCCGCCCCGAGTGCAGGCGTTTGTTCACTTCGAGAAATCTCCATCGGCCTTCCGGTAACGTCGGCATATATTTGCATAAGCACAGAATTCTTAGCAGCAAGTCCACCGCAATTTACGACTTCGTCGATTGAGACTCCATTCTCCTCGATCCGATCGATGATTGCAAGGGCGCCGTACGCAGTAGATTCCAGTAAGGTGCGGTAAATTTCATGAGGCTGCGTATGGAGCGTTTGTCCGAGAAGGAGTCCCGTCAAACGCACATCGACAAGGATTGTGCGGTTTCCGTTGTTCCAGTCAAGCGCCATCAAACCGGTCTCTCCCGGCTTTAGCCGTTCGGCGGCATCTTCCAGATTCGAGAATTTCTCCTCAAGAGTTCTGCCGTATGCATCCGGAACCAGATTGTTAACAAACCACAGGAAAATATCTCCTACACCAGATTGGCCTGCTTCGATTCCATAATAGCCATCCATAACAGAGCCGTTCACGACCCCACACACGCCGGGTATATCTCCCAGTTTTTTGCTATTCGGCCAGACCATGATGTCGCATGTGCTCGTCCCCAAGATTTTCACTAATGTTCCGACTTTCACTCCCGCTCCGACAGCCCCCATGTGCGCATCAAAAGCACCGACGGCAACGGAAACTTTCGTCGATAAACCCAACCTGGTCGCCCATTCTCCGGAAAGATATCCCGCCCGTTCTTCAGTAGGAAAGGCAGGCATCGTGAGGCTGCTGCGTATTCTTCCTAATCCCGTCGAAAGTTCATTCAAAAATTCCGGATCAGGATAGCCACCCCATCCTTCATTATACATCGCCTTATGTCCGGCGGCACAGATACCCCGCTTGATATGGTCGGGATTCGTATCGCCTACGAGAACGGCAGGGATCCAATCGCATATTTCTACAAAACTGTACGCAGCGTTGAATACTCCGGGATTTTCATTTTGACAATGCCATATCTTGCTCCAGAACCATTCGGAAGAATAAGTCCCACCGATTTTAGCAAGATATTCCGGACGGATCTTTGCCGCCGATTCAGTAATCTTCTCCGCTTCGGCATAACTCGTATGATCTTTCCACAGCCATACCATGGCTGCAGGCTGATCTTCAAATTCATCGTGGAAGCATAGTGGCACACCCTTCGGGTCAACAGGCAGCGGACTGCTTCCCGTCGTGTCGACCCCGATTCCCACAATATTCTCAGCCGAAAAATCCGGAGATGCCGTTTTTGCCTTGTTGATTGCCTCTTTCACCGTTATTTCAATCCCGAGAAGATAATCGGCTGGATTTTGCCTTGCTTGATTTGGATTGGCGGGGTCAACGATTACTCCCGCATCACCCGATGGATAATCGAAAACATGGCTCGCCAATTCTTTTCCATCGGCGAGATCCACAATTAATGATCGACAGGAATTTGTGCCAAAATCTAATCCGATAGCAAATTTACTCATGGCGAACTCGTACAAGGATCGGTATGCGATCGCCACCTTAAAGCGCAAATGCGGAGAAGGTGGCGGTTACAAAAAAAACTTTACTTCTTTACAGAAAATTTATAAATCGTCGTGGTCCTGTAAGTCTCCCCCGGCTTAAGGGTTGGCGAGGGGAACCCTGGTTTATTCGGAGAATCTGGATAGAGCTGAGTCTCCAATGCAAGCCCGGTCCTGTATTGATATCTAACTCCGTTCTTCCCCACCTCCGAGCCGTTGAGGAAATTCCCGGTGTAAAACTGAATGCCCGGCTGATCAGTCAGAACATCCATGACCCTGCCGCTCGACGGATCATACAGCTCCGCAGCCAAACGGATTTTTTTCGTGTAGTCATTAAGAACCCAGTTCAGATCGTAGCCTCTGCATTTTTTCAATTGATCGTTGTTATCATTTATGCGAGCGCCAATTCTTGTGGGCTTCAGAAAATCAAAAGGAGTGTTTACAACACTGGCAAGTTCACCGGTCGGGATCAAGTTGCTATCGACCGGAGTGAACTTATCGGCGTTTATCATCAGCTCATGGTCAAGGATTGTCTTGGTGGGATCGCCGGTCAAATTGAAGTAAGAATGGTTGCACATATTCAATATTGTAGTCTTGTCGGTCGTGCCGGTGAAATCAATCCGGATCGCGTTATCTTTTGTCAGAGTGTATGTGGCAGTGACAGTAACTGTGCCGGGGAACCCTTCCTCGCCGTCCTTGCTCGCGTAAGTAAATCTCACGGAAGAACCCTCTGGCGATTCTGCTGGCTCGGCAGTCCACAGCACCTTGTTGAAACCAATCTTGCCGCCATGCAGGCAATTTTGTCCGTCATTAACGGTCACCTGATATGTTTTCCCATCCAGTGTGAATTTCCCTCCGGCGATTCTGTTGGCATACCTTCCGACAATTCCGCCGAAGTACACGGTACCATTAACATAACCTGCCAGACTGTCGTAACCCAGTGCAACATCGGCAAGCTTGCCGTCGCGGTCCGGGACCTTGACGGACACGATCGAAGCCCCGTAATCAGTTAGCGTTACAGTCATACCAGCTTCATTCTTGAGAGTAAACAGATAAGCTTCCCTGCCATCCGAAAGTTTTCCGAATAATTCTTTCCTGATCATTAATCCAGCTTTCTCATTTGATTGACACAACGCAATTG
>DATJAY010000016.1 GCA_035515795.1 Candidatus Acidiferrales bacterium
TCTCATCGACCAGGGAACGGTTCAGTATTACGCCGGAGCATGGAGAGTATTTGGCACCACATCAAGTGGAGTGGCAACAAAGGAACTGCTCCCGGCGAGCTACACGTTCAGGATGACTTACGAGGGAGTCTCCAACGACAAGCAGCAAGACATTTCAACTAACAGCACGGTTGTATTCTCAACTGTTTTGTGCACGGTAACGGTGACAAACTCCCAGAACCAGCCCGCCAACAACATCCAGGTAAGCTATTATTCCGGAGTCTGGAGGCAGATCGGGAGCACAATGAACGGTCAGGTGACTAAAGAGCTACTTCCTGCAAACCTTACGTTCAGGATCACTTACGGTACATCGCACCAGGATAAAGCACAGAACATTTCGACAAACAGCACGGTGTCTTTTAACATACCGTAGTCAAAAAGATGATTGAGAAGAGGGAGAATGTGAAAATGACAAGAATATTCGTTTTATTATTTTTCCTAGTCGGAACTGCCTTTACCCAACCGGCAAAGGTTGGCAAAACGGACGCCACTGGACAAACCTGGCAAGTCCCGTTCGCCTCATCAGACAACACTATTACTCTGAGTGTTCAAAACAATTCCGGCACTGAGGCGAAGAACATCTCTGTCGCGTTCAACAAAATTCCATCATGGCTGAAATTCAAAGAGAGCACCGCAACTATAAAGAGCATTTCGGCAAATGCTTCTGGGGATGCTGTGTTTACATTCTCTGTTGATAAGAAAGCTCCTGTTGGAAAGGACACGACCTTAACGGCAACGATAAGTACAACAAATGGTCAGTCATGGACTAAGGAAATAAAGATCTCTGTCGGAGCGCCGAAAGATTACAAGCTTTACAATAACTTTCCCAATCCATTCAACCCGTCGACAAAGATTGCATTTGAGCTTCCGAAGGCATCGCATGTAGAACTCATCATCTATGATGTGGTTGGGAGGGAAGTTGTAGAGGTGGCAGATGCAGATTATCCCGCCGGTTATACCGAGCTGACGTGGAACGGAACAAGCAAGAATGGAGCTATGGTGTCATCCGGTGTTTATTTCTACCGCATCAGCACGGATAAGTGGAGCAAAGTCAAGAAGATGTTGATGCTGAAGTGACTTACTTTTGTAAGTCACTTCCTAGGTTGAGGCGATCAAAAAGTTTTTCGATCCTTTCCAATTATTGAAATTAGCCGCTTGGCCGTGCCTTCGGCGTGAGCCTCATTCGAACTCTCAGTGTGAGCCTTGACAAGATAGTTATATCCGGCATTCGATTACTTCATTGATCCATCATTTCTCTTTTTCCTTTATCCTGCCTTGCGGAAGTTCTTGTCTTTTCTCAATTTTAGTTTGGATGAGAAAGAAGAGAATACCACGCGCCGGAGGTTCACAGCTTCTAGTTGTCTTACCTTCTAAGCTTCTGTTCTGTGTTATCATTATGCTTTCTTTAATCTCGATCTCGCAGGCGCAATTTTACTATTTCGGTCAGAACAAAGTTCAATACACGAATTTTCAGTGGGAGATTCTGAAGACTGAGCATTTCGAGATATATTATTACCCAGAAATGACCGAGCTAGCAGGTCAGGCGGCGAGGCTGGCGGAAGACGGCTATCATTACCTCGAAAACAAATTCGACATCAACATAAACGATCGCATTCCACTCATTCTATATTCATCGCATCTCTATTTCGAACAGACTAACACAATGCCTGGATTCATACCCCAAGGAGTCGGAGGATTCTTCGAATTTGTAAAAGGACGAGTCGTAATACCATATGACGGTTCCGTCTATGAACTGAGGCATGTAATTCGCCACGAACTGATTCATGTATTTACGGCGGCAAAACTTAACCGCGAACTTCTCGACCACAGGATAACTGCGGATCGAGAACCGCCGTTGTGGTTTACCGAAGGCATCGCGGAATTCTGGTCGACAAGGTGGGACGACCAGGCTGAGATGGTAATGAGGGATGCAGTACTGAGCGGGTACCTTGTGCCGTTGTCGCAGATGGACAGGATTTACGGGACTTTCCTGATGTACAAAGAGGGACAGAACATCCTGAAATTTATTTCGGAGAATTATGGCGACGACAAAATTCTTTTGTTGATGGATAATTTCTGGAAGACCTCATCGTTCGAAGACGACTTCAAGATGACGATCGGAATGGACTATGGGGAGTTCGATAAGAAATGGGTTTACGCTCTGCAGAAAAAATACTACCCCCTGCTCTCTTCCCACGACATGCCGTCCAAATCGAGCAAGGGTATCTTTTCGGAAGGCTTCAACGATAGTCCGATTTTTTATCGAGGCAGGGACAGCATCGCCAACGTTTTCTACATCGGCAATCATAACGGCTACACGGACGTCTACGAGCAGCGGCTGGATGGAAAATCTATCCCGACTGAAATAATTCGCGGCGAGCGTACTAATGAATTCGAATCGTTCAACCTCCCGTCAGACAAAATGGCTATCTCTAAAGACGGCATTCTTGCCTTTGCCTCGAAGAGCGGTGAAACCGACGTTCTTCATCTCTATGATGTCGAGAAGAAAGACATTGTCGGAGATAAACGCCTGGATGGAATAACAAGGATAGGCTCGGTTTGTTTTTCACACGACGGGAAAAAGATTGTTCTTTCCGGAGCATCGATGGAGGGTTATTACAACCTTTATGTTTACGATTTGGAATCGGACTCGCTTCGACAGTTGACTTACGGTTATTACGATGACAGGGATCCTGCCTGGTCCCCGAATGGCAAATCGATTGTGTTCTCGTCGGACCGCACCATCTTCGGTGATGAAGGCCATTACAACCTCTTCTTGCTCGATTTGGCTTCGGGTGGAGTAAAATATTTGACCAAGGGAAGGGAATCCGACTTTTCGCCGTCGTGGTCGCCCGATGGGAAATCGCTCGCGTATGTCGGCAACGAAGATGGCGGACAAAATATCTTCCTGACGACATCCTTGTCGACTTCGATTCCGGATTCCATCATATCGTACAGGATCACAAATTTTCCCACGGCGGCTTACAATGTTTCGTGGACGGATTCTTCCGAAATCCTCTTCAGTGCTTTCGAGAACTACAGCTTCCAGATAAGAATGCTCGACAGCGTTTTTGAAAAGACACTTACGACAAAGACTGAAAACACTTTCGCGATCACAAATTTTGATTCGTCGTGGACGGCACAACAGTACGCATCCGAATCTTCGACGCCGGGGATTCCTTATGTCCCTAAGTACAGCCTCGATATTGCGGAGAGCGAAATAACTACGGACCCTGTATTCGGAACAGCAGGCGGTGCCGCAATGGCATTGAGCGATATGCTCGGCAACGAGCAATATTATTTTCTGCTCTTCAATACGGCTGAAACATCTGGTGAAATTCTCAAGAGCTTTAATATTGCCATTTCAAAAATTTCGCTTGCTCAGCGAATGAACTATGCTTACGGCATATTCAACTTCGCCGGCCGGGAGTACGATATTTCAGACCCCGATGTTTATTTTTATGAAAGATCTTTCGGCGGGTACTTCACGTTGAGTTATCCGCTTTCGAGATTCGATCGCATTGAAGCCACTACGAGTCTGGCAAATACTTACAAAGAACTCTACTACGGCATCGGTGAAAGGACGTCGGTTCTCTTTTCAAACTCCATCGGCTATGTGGAAGACAATTCGCTATGGGGTCCGACCGGGCCTCTCGACGGTCACAGGTTTCTGGCAAGTGTTGCCTATACCTCCGATGTGGAATACGGATCCGTAGATTACTGGACACTGATGTTCGATTACCGAACATATTTCAGAATCAGTCAGACCGTGGCGTTTGCGACTCGCGAAGCAGTCTTATGTAACCAGGGTCCTCAATCGAGGAGGTTCTTCATGGGTGGCAGCTGGGATTTGCGAGGCTGGCCGTTCTGGAGCATAAGAGGAGAAAAACTCTGGATAGCAAGCGAGGAGCTGAGATTCCCTCTCATAGACGAGCTCAACATAAATTTTCCGTTTGGAGGAATGCTGTTCTCAGCGATTCGAGGAGCGGCTTACTTTGATGCGGGTTCGGCGTGGGACAATGTCTATGATTCGACGCTCGGAGACTTCGGTGTCGGATTGCGTTTTAATCTTGGAGGAGTGTTGGTCTTTAGGTACGACGTCGGCAAGACGATTCAGGATAATTTTCAAAAACTTCAGGCTGGATTATTTTACCAGTTCTTCTTCGGATGGGACTTTTGAATCGGCTGCCGGCTGGCGGTAATTAGTCGATCGCTGACCGAAGACTTCGTGCCACAAACGAAGAGCGGAGAACTCTTTTGAAATTCTCTCTTCTTCCCTTAAATTTTCTTTAAAGCAGCTTGATCGGATTTATTCGACGGAAAGTTTTTCTGGTCGAGTCGAAATTCATAGACTTAGCGGTGATGGAAAGTAAACGCACACTTCGCGATGTACCGGTATTTGAGAAGCTGTCTCCGACAGAGCTTAAACTGCTGACCAACATTTCGAAAGCCAAACGCTACAAGAAAAATCAAATCGTGTTTCTTGAAGGCGAAGCGTTTACCGGTTTCTATGTTGTCCTGAGCGGTTCCATCAAGGTGTATAAGCTTAACCGAGAGGGAGAAGAAATCGTCTTGAACAGATTAGAACCGTATAGAAGCTTTGCGGAGTCCTCTCTTTTCTCCGGCTCACGTTTCTATTCTTCCTGTGCGCAGGCGATGGAGGATTCGACGTTGATGTTCTTTCCGAGCTTGGAGTTTGCGGCCGTGCTCGGGAAAAACCCTGCGCTTGCGATAAGGATATCGGAAGCATTCGCAGTCAGATTGATGGAGCTCAACCAGCGTTTCGACTTGCTCGCAGACGGGGTCGAAGGAAGAATCGCGCGCTATCTGTTGAACGAGATTCAATTGAATAATTCCGTGAAGATGCCGGAACCTGTGTTTAACTTATTGATTCCAAAGAAGGATCTCGCTCAGCATTTGGGTATTGCAGGCGAGACTCTTTCGAGAATGTTCAGAAAGCTGAAAGATGAGAAGATAATAAGAGAAGTCTCGAAGAGAGTTTTCATCACCAACCTGAAGAAGCTCAGGGAACTGGCGCAAGAATAAAATAGTAAATCGTAAATCTTAGATTGCAAACGTCGACCAATTCAAAATTGAAAAGAAAAATTCAGGATCATAATATTCAGACTTTTTAATCCTATTATGGGGTAAATTTTTCGACGGGGTAAATATTGGACATTCTGCAACACAACATGGCTCAAATTTTTCAATGTGACAGTGAATTCGACGGCACGCACTTTGCAAAATATTAGAGGCTAAAGAAGTCAAGTTAAACGATATTTAGTAAAAGCAGATAAATAATTTTCCCTTCTATTGGTTTTACGGGAATCACTTCTAGTTCCAAGCCATTGAAAATTTTTCGCCTTCCCCTGCTCGAAGCAGGCCGGGGTGAACAAACATTTGTCTAAGATGCCTTGCCGCTCGCCAAAAGTGAGTCTCAAGGTTTATCCGTCGAATGATCTCTGGAGGAAATCATAAATGTCCATTGACCTGATGAAGGCCGAGCGTCCATCGGACGACAAGAGGTGGCGATTGGTCGATACCACCATGCGACGACACGGTCACCATCCCAATTCGCTCATTGAAGTTCTGCATACCGTGCAGGAGTCGTTCGGATATCTTGAGGAGGAAGCGCTGAGATATGTGGCGGTTTCTCTTCGCGTTCCAATGAGTAAGGTATATGGCGTCGCAACTTTTTATCAGTTCTTCTCCCTGAAGCCGCAGGGAAAACACACCTGCGTCGTCTGTATGGGAACTGCTTGTTACATAAAGGGCGCTCAAAATCTATTGAACTCGGTCGAGAGCAAGATGAAAATCAAGCCGGGAGAAACCACATCGGATGGCGAGCTCTCGCTTCTGACCGCAAGATGTGTCGGGTCGTGTGGTTTGGCTCCTGCCGTTGTCATTGATAACGAAGTCCTGGGGAACGTCACCGAAGCAAAACTATCCGAGAGGATAGGAAGGTTGGTTCAGAATGAGCTCTGATCAGACTTTAAATCAAGTCAACGCGAATAATGCGAGGGGCTCAGAATATTCCATAAATGTCTGTGTTGCTGCAGGATGTCTTTCGTCGGGTAGCGACAAGGTCAAAGAATCTCTCGATCATGAAGTTCGTGAACATGAACTTGATCACAAGTGTCAGGTAAAGGGAGTCGGCTGTCTCGGGCTCTGCTCGCAGGGAACACTGGTCGCAGTTGAAAAACAAAACGTTATCTACAAACAGGTTACCCAGACCGATGCAAAAGAAATCGTGGAGAGTCTTGACAAGGGACCTGTTGAGCGACTAAAGTGCGATACAGACTCGCCGTTCTTCAGACGCCAGACAAAAATAGTTTTGGAAAACAGCGGGATCATCGACCCGGAAAAAATCGAAGATTACCTTGCAGCCGATGGATACAGCGGGTTGACGACGGCATTGACCGAAATGTCTCCGCACGACATAATCGACCAGATTTCCAGGAGCGGGCTGCGCGGCCGCGGCGGTGCCGGCTATCCGACCGGTTTAAAGTGGAGCACTGTTGCAAAGGCTAAACTGCAATCCGACGGGAAAAAATATGTTATCTGTAACGCTGACGAAGGTGATCCTGGCGCATTTATGGATCGCAGCGTTCTTGAGAGCGACCCGTTCAGGGTCCTGGAGGGAATGGCAATTGCTGCGTACGCGACCGGTGCAACTCATGGATACATCTATGTGCGCGCAGAATATCCGCTGGCAGTGAAACGCCTTCGTACTGCAATTCGTCAGGCGGAGAAGAACGGATACTTGGGAAACAATATTCTCGAGACAACATTCAGTTTCAGAATCGACATTCGTCTCGGAGCCGGAGCATTTGTCTGTGGCGAAGAGACGGCATTGATCGCGTCGATCGAAGGCAAACGTGGTACGCCGCGTCCGAGGCCGCCGTATCCTGCGCAGTCGGGACTCTGGGGAGCACCGACTTTGATCAATAATGTCGAAACTTATGCAAATGTTCCTTCGATTGTCAGGCACGGCGGTGAATGGTTTGCGAAAATCGGCACCGAAAAGAGCAAGGGGACAAAAGTTTTTGCGCTTGCCGGTCGAGTAAGGAATACAGGCCTCATCGAAGTTCCGATCGGAATTTCTCTTCGCGAAGTGATCTACGATATCGCGGGCGGAATTCCGGATAATAAGAAATTCAAAGCCGTCCAGACAGGCGGGCCGTCGGGCGGATGCATCCCTGCCGAACAGCTCGACATGAAGGTCGACTACGAAACGCTCGCGCAGGCTGGTTCTATAATGGGCTCCGGCGGAATGATTGTTGCCGATGAGACATCCTGCATGGTGGATGTCGCAAAATTCTTCATGGAGTTTTGCATGACCGAATCCTGCGGAAAATGTGTACCATGCCGCGTCGGGACCGCACAGATGTATGAAATTCTCAACAAAATAACTACCGGCCATGCCACGATGCAGGACCTGGATAACTTGAAGGAACTGTGTGCCATGGTACAGAGCACGAGTCTTTGCGGGCTTGGCCAGTCGTCACCGAACCCCGTTCTTAGTACCCTAAGATATTTCCCGAAAGAGTATGAAGAACATATCCTTCACAAGAAATGCCCCGCGGGCGTGTGCAAAATGACAGCGGAGATATCAAAATGACTTTACCAGCACCGGCGCAAGTAAAAACTCTGAAGATAGACGGCATCGACGTAGGCGGCAGAGCCGATCAAACTATTCTGGAAGTTGCGAGGGAGCACAATATTCATATTCCGACTCTATGTCACCTCGACGGCCTGACCGATATAGGAGCCTGCCGGCTTTGTCTTGTGGAGATAAAAGGTGTAAAGAAGCTCATTCCGGCATGCACGACCTTTGTCGACGAGGGCATGGAAATCACCACAAACTCCGAGCGCCTCATCAAATACAGACAGATGATACTCGAGTTGTTAATGTCGGAAAGAAATCATATTTGTTCCGTGTGCGTGACGAACGGTCATTGCGATCTTCAATCGCTGACACAGGAATTAGGCGTGACCCATGTAAGATTTCCCTATCGTTATCCGATGCTTTCAGTCGATGCATCACACGACAGATTCGTTATCGATCAAAATAGGTGCATCCTTTGCACCCGCTGCGTAAGAGTATGTGACGAGATCGAGGGCGCTCACACGTGGGATATCATGGGACGGGGAATCAAATCGCAGGTTATGACAGATCTCAACCAGCCGTGGGGATCTTCCGATACTTGCACGAGCTGCGGTAAATGCGTTCAGGTCTGTCCGACGGGGGCGCTCTCGGAGAAGGGGAAGTCTGTTTCAGAAATGTCGAAACGAAGACAGTTCCTTCCATACCTGACGGCAATGAGAGAAGGAAGAGAATAGTTTTTAAAATCAAAATCAAAAATTGAAAAATGAGTAAAGTAAAGTTTGCAACGGTCTGGCTTGATGGATGTTCCGGGTGCCACATGTCGTTTCTTGACACCGACGAGAAGCTCCTCGAGCTGGCGAGCAAGATAGAAGTCGTATACAGTCCGTTAGTCGACAATAAAATTTTTCCTAAGAACGTGGATGTAACTCTTGTAGAAGGGGCAGTTTCGAGCGACGAAGATTTGAAGAAGATCGAGGCTATCAGGAGCAAGACAAAGATCTTGATCGCGCTGGGAGATTGTGCGGTTACCGGCAACATCCCTTCGATGAGAAATAAATTTGAAGTAAATACAATTCTGAGAAGAGCATACGTCGAAAATGCGACGGTCGGCGGAAAAATACCGGATGTCGATCTGCCTACTCTTCTCCCCGAGGCGCGACCGGTTCACGAAGTGGTCAAGGTCGATATGTATCTTCCGGGTTGTCCGCCTCCGGCCGATGCGATTTATTATGTGCTCACCGAACTGCTGGCGAACCGTACCCCGAATCTTGAGCAACGAACCCGCTTCGGTAGATGAAAATTTGGAATTAAAAATTCTTGAGCTATGTCAAAGCAGATAATTATAGATCCTGTTACTCGTATAGAAGGTCACGGAAAAATAACCATCCAGCTCGATGAAGATGGAGGCGTCAAAGATGCATTCTTTCAGGTCACACAAATAAGAGGCTTCGAGAAATTCTGCGAGGGAAGACCTTTCTACGAGATGCCTTCGCTGATGGCACGGATATGCGGCATTTGTCCGGTCAGTCATTTGGTCGCATCGGCAAAAGCTTGCGATCAAATCCTCGGTGTGAGAATCCCAAGCGCCGCTGAAAAACTGAGGCGCATAATGAACCTGGCGCAAATGATCCAATCGCACGCACTCAGCTTTTTCTATCTTGCCTCGCCCGATTTGCTTCTAGGTATGGATTCCGATCCGGCAGAGCGGAATATTTTTGGAGTCCTGAAAAAGAATCCGACTCTCGCGCGCGACGGTGTCCGTCTGCGTCAGATGGGACAACAGATGATCGAGTGGCTTGCCGGGAAGAGAATCCATCCGTCGTGGATCGTACCAGGTGGAGTAAATGAGCGGCTCACGGTTGAAAAACGAGACCAGATCCTTTCCATGATTCCTGAAGGACTGTTCATCGCGCAGCGGACATACGACTGGTTCCGCGGTGTGTTTGGAAAATTCCAGAAAGAGATTCAGACATTTGCGAATTTCCCGACATTGTTCATGGGTTTGGTAGACGACGACGGCGGGCTGGAGCACTACGACGGAAAAATTAGGATCATGGATGCGAGCGGCAGCACCATCGCCGACAAATTGGAGCCTGAAAACTATCAACAGTTCATCGGTGAAGCCGTCGAACCTTTCACTTATCTGAAGTTTCCCTACTATAAACCTTTCGGTTATGATGACGGGATTTATCGCGTGGGGCCTCTCGCCCGGTTGAACATCGCGAAGCGCTGCGGCACTGAAATTGCGGACAAGATGCTCGAGGATTTCCGCAAACTTGGACAGGACGTGGTGTCCAGCTCGTTTCATTATCACTACGCAAGGTTGATCGAGATCGTTTACGGATTCGAGAAAATAAAGGAGCTCCTGGAAAGTCCGGATATTCTCAACAGCAGGATCAGAGCCTATGCGGAACCGAACCGCCTGGAAGGAATCGGAGTGTCAGAAGCGCCCCGCGGAACGTTGATTCACCACTACAAAGTGGATGATAACGGTTTAATGGTCTGGGCAAATCTGATTATTGCGACAGGTCACAACAATCTTGCGATGAACCGAGGAGTCCTGCAGGTTGCTAAGAATTATATCAGCGGCACGAAGATCCCCGAAGGGGTACTGAACCGAATCGAAGCTGTTATCAGAGCTTACGATCCCTGTCTGAGCTGCTCGACTCACGCTGCAGGCCAGATGCCTTTGCAGGTTGATCTAAGAAACCACGATGGAGAAATCGTGGATCGAATTGTTCGTTAACTTACGGAGACTGGAAATTGTCGACCCCTGACTATGAACCGATAATGCAGAGGATAATTGTCATAGGAATCGGCAATCCGCTCCGCGGCGATGATGGCATAGGGTGGTACACCGTTGATCGGCTGGAGGAATCGCTGGAATCCCGGGAAATCGAATTCACAAAATGCGTCGAGTTGACTCCGGAGTTTTCTGAAAAAATCAGCAGATCAAAATTCGCCCTCTTCATTGACTCGCGTGTTGAATCTCAGGAGGCAGAGATTAAAGAGGAGCACATAGTACCTGCAGAAGTCTTTCCAGCGCTCGAGACTCACCGGCTCGATCCCGCCGGGATTCTTGCGTTTTCAAGATCCCTTTACGGAAAAATTCCGGAAGCCATTATGTTGACCGTAGAAGGAAAATCGTTCGAGTACGGAGAAGAAATCTCGCTAGAGACTGAACAGAGAGTTGAATCGCTGCTGGTTCGAGCTCGCGAAATTCTGAACGATTGGCTTCAGAAACTGCGGATAGAATACTGCATATGTTGACCGCCGGTTTTGCCCCGCCCGTAGATTAGCTCGTCTCACCGCTGCGAAAATAAATCCCATGCGAACTTATCGAGGAGAGCGTTGTTTCTTCGAACACCGCCTCATATATTCAGTCGAGCCATGAAATAAGAAGGGCCATGCGAAACGATATCGTTCAAAGAAAGCTGGAAATCTTCAAATCGAAAATCATCAACAGTAACAAAAACTAAGGGAGACAATCATGTCGACGTTATTCTTTATCGTGCTGTTCATCGTCATTGGAATTGCGCTGGTCACCATCAAATCAAGGGATGTCTCATATCCCGTCAAATTCAAAAAGATCGGGCTGGCAAGTTTCGGACTGGCAGCTATGTCCTTTGTGATCGGGTCTTTTACCGTCATTGAACCAGGATACGTAGGTGTCCCTGTTACCTTTGGGAACGTAGGGTCACAGTCGCTTCCGGCCGGCTTTCATCCGATATTTTTCTTAACTGATGTTTACAAAATGTCTATTCAGACGAAAGACTATACTATGTCTTCGGCCAACAGCGAAGGCAATAAAACCGGTGATGACGCTGTTGCCACACTGTCACGTGATCAACTTATTCTGAAATTCGATGTCACGGTCTGGTATCACCTGGATCCGTCGCAGGCAAATAATGTTTACAGTAATATTGGTCTGAATTACGAAGAAGTGATCGTCAGGCCGGCAATCAGAACTGCGCTGGTAGATGCCGCTACGAAGTTCGACGCAAGCGACGTCATGTCTCTCCAAAGAGACGCCTATACTAAGATGGTTACTGAATTATTGTTACAGGAGCTGGCAGGCAAAGGCGTAATCTTGGATAACGTGCTTATCAGAAACGTGGAACCGCCGGCAACTGTCAGCGATGCTATTGCGGCAAAACTTAAAGCTGCCCAGCAAGCTCAACAAATGGAATACACAATTCAGTATGCCCAGAAAGAGGCGCAGCGAAAAGCGATTGAGGCTCAGGGCATTGCGGATGCTCAAAGAATAATCAACAATGGATTGACGCAGAATTATCTGCAATGGTATTACATCTCTCAGCTCAAAGAGTTAGTGAACAGCCCGAACAACTCGACAATTATTTTGCCGTACGACCAAAAGTTGACGCCGCTTTTGAACGTTCAAACGAAGAAGTAATCGCAGAAACAGGTGAGAATAGAAATAGAAAGCTGATAGAGAAGCATTAGAATCATCCGATTATTATATTACGTGAGATTAAAAAACAGTGGTTCATGAGTATTCAATCGGAAAGTCGCTTCGATAAAAGGATGAGGGTTAACGGGGAGAGCGGTTTGAGCAGACCTCATGTTTCGGCGGAGGCAGCCAGGATACGTCCCGGCGAAATGCTGCGCGCAGTGAGCAGGACTTTTGCCCTTTCCATCGAGCGTCTGCCATCAGAACTGCGCGATATGGTTTCGACGGCATATCTTCTCTTCCGTGTCTCGGATTGTCTCGAGGATAATGAATTTCTCGGTGCCGACCACAAGGCGGAGCTCCTTCGCATTTGGGCGCGGGTGCTGTCGGACTCTATGCCGGTCTCATCTCTGACCGGTGAGATTATTCATCTTGACAGAGGCGATCCCGAAGTGTACGTTGCACAGCATGCAGATGAGCTCCTCGAATGTCTCCACCGTTTTCCGCAGCCGATCCAGGAGATCATCAAGAGCCACGTTAACCAGACCTCTTTGGGCATGGCGCGCTGGCAGGAAAACGGCCCCGATGTGCGCAACGAAGAAGAGATGGACGACTACATGCACCAGGTAGCGGGCCGGGTCGGCTATTTGCTGACTGACCTCTTCGCTTGGTACTCGCCCGTCATCAGAGAGAGGAAAGAAAAACTTCTACCGTTAGCACGCCACTTTGGGCTGGCGTTGCAGACTGTAAACATCATTCGAGGCCTGAGAAAAGACTACGAACGGGGATGGGTGTATGTGCCTCGAACGTTTTACGAGCCGCTCGGTCTCACGCGTGATAGCCTCTTCGCCGAAGAGAATGCATCACAGGTCTTGAGGATAATCGAGCGGCTTGCCGACAAGGCTGACACGCATCTGCAGTACGGCCTCGACTACATCATGGATCTTCCAAAATGGCTCCATGGAATTCGGCTGGCCTGCATGTGGCCCCTGTTGTTCGCGGTGCGAACGATTGCCGTCAGCAGAAACAATCTTGACGTGGTGATGCATGAAGCCAAGATCACGCGCAGCGAAGTAAAGAGGATCATACGCGACACAACTCTCTTCGGGTGGTCGAATTCCTGGCTGAAGAATTACTACAGCCGGTTGTCGCGACTGACGCAGGGAACAGTTGGGATCCCCTCGGGGGACGAAGTCCGGGCCGCATGACTAGATGATCTACCGCTGAGTTTGATTCTTCCGTAATCCCCGCATATATTTTATTGAAGCGCCGAAGAAGGTGGGACGAGGTGTATTTGCCGTCAGACGTTTTGATGAAATATGAGAGGATAGTCTTAATAAACAACAGTGAAGGAAGCCATGAAATACATTTCGAAGCTTAACGAACAAAAAGAAATTCTCGATGCCCTTTTCGATAAAAAAGAAATCTACAACAAGAGATACAGAAAAGGCGGATGGACCGGGAAAGAGGTTCTTATTCACCTTAAAGACGCGGAGACGATGTTCTACGAGAGGCTGAGGAGAACGATTTCAGAAGCCAACCCCGTCCTGTGGTACTTCGAGGAGGATAATTGGCAGAAGAATCTAGAGTACATGAAGCAAGACATGTCACTCGCAAAAAATCTTTTCAAGCTGACGCGCGATTCGATAATCGAGCTGATCAAGATGCATCTGGATAAGTACGATTCGAAGAAAGCAGTGCATTCGAGGTACGGCACCATGAATGTGAAAGAGCTGATTGAGCGGATGATTAAACATACTGATAATCATATAAGGCAGTTGAAGCGGATCAAACATTCGCCCTGAGCCCCACATCGATCCCGATACCATTGATCAAAGCAATTCTCTGGGACAACGACGGGGTTCTCGTCGATACGGAATATCTATATTTTACCGCCACACAGCAACTCCTAGCGTCGGAAGGGATAACCCTGACCGAAGAAATGTACGTCGATCTTCTCCTGGTTCAGGGAAGAAGCGCATGGCATCTCGCTGAGGCGAAAGGAATGAGTCCGGCGGAAGTGTCTCAGCTGCGCGACCAGCGGAATGCACTCTACTTGAAGTTGGTGACCACAGAGGCAAGAGTTATCGATGGCGTCGAAGAAGTCTTGAGTGTGTTGCACGGCAGATATCTGATGGGAGTGGTCACGAGCTCTAGGAGGGAACACTTCGAAGCTGTTCACAGCAAGACCGGCTTGATGAAGTACTTCACGTTTGTTCTTACGGGAGATGATTATAGCAAATTCAAACCTGACCCGGAGCCGTATCTCCTTGCCGTCCAAAAGACAGGTTTCAAACCAGAAGAGTGCATTGCCGTGGAAGACTCCGAGAGAGGATTGACAGCCGCGACAGATGCCGGATTAAAGTGCATCGTAATTCCCAGGGGGCTGACGCGATTCGGAAAATTCCAGGGAGCATATAAGATCTTGAAAAGCATCCGGGAACTCCCGGCGGAGATAAGTCGGGCATGACGCACAGGTGGAGGTGAATTTCAGTCTTGAAGCTCGCAGTTTGCTTCTTCTCTCATCTCCCTCTATATTTTATCGAGTCGCGAAATAAAATATATCACGCATCCAGACACTAAAAACTTGAAGAGGAAACTATGTCCGTAAAGATACGCCCGGCTGCTCCGGGAGATGTTCCAGGTATTACCGATATATTGAGAAACTTAGGATGGTTCAATAAGCTCTCGTCCGCGCCGCTGGAAGTTGCGCAAGGACAGGTCAGTCGTCATCTGGCGCTTAGCATGTCGGACGACAGTCACACAGTCTACGTCGCCGAAGATGGAGGAGTCATCGAAGGATATATCTCGGTACACTGGATCCCGTTTCTGTTTCTAAGAGGACCTGAAGGATACATTTCAGAGATGGTTGTCGCCGATCCGAACCGCGGTCATGGAATCGGAGCTCAGCTGCTGGAGAAAGTGAAAGCAGATGCGGTAAGGCGTGGCTGTTCCAGGCTCTCCTTGATCAACAGTCGTGGACGCGAGTCGTACCAGCGCGGCTTCTACCAGAAGCACGGGTGGACCGAGCGAAAAGAGATGGCGAACTTCGTGTTCAAGTTTGACAGACCGGCATAAGTCTATCACCTGAAAACTAATTTAAGGAACACCCCATGCAGCTCAGTCCATATCTTTATTTCAATGGCCAATGCGAAGCGGCATTCAGATTTTACGAGGAATGTCTCGGCGGCAAAATCGTAACGATGAGCACTTACGCAGGGACACCGCTGGAGCGAGAGGTGCCGCCGGATTGGCGCAACAAAATCATTCACGCATCGCTTATGCTAGGCGACAAGCCGTTGTTGGGTTGCGATTCGCCTCCGGATCGCTACGTCAAGCCTGTGGGTTTCTCCGTGACACTCGGTGTCGAGAACCTGGCCGATGCAGAACGTGTCTTTAACAAACTTGCCGAACACGGAAAGGTCAGCATGCCTCTTCAGAAGACATACTGGACAAAGAGTTTTGGAATGTTGGTCGACCGATTCGGCATACCATGGATGATCAATTGCGAGCAAGCGGCATGAGAGGATTGATTCTTCGTTAACCTCTGTTTATGTTTTGACGAAGCACAAGTCGATATGTCAGGAAGGAATATTATCAAGCCATCAGGGATTTTTATCCCGAATTACCCGGAGGTCAGCATGTTTGTTATAATCCGCACGATAATCTATGCGTCCCTCTTCATTGCCCTTGCGCTCATCTATGTACCTGCGGCATTTTTGTCGTGGTCGGGGATCAACCGTCCTCTTGCGATTGAAGTGCCGCAGATTATCGGGATGGTTATCGGAACCGCGGGAGCCGCGATTGCTTTGTGGTGCGTATTCACTTTCGCATTTATCGGAAAGGGAACTCCGGCACCGTTTGATCCCCCTCGTCGCCTCGTGATCCGAGGTCCATACCGTTTCGTACGCAATCCCATGTACATTGGAGCGGGAAGCGCGCTTGCTGGCGCTGCACTTTTCTATGAGTCACTGCCGCTTCTGGGATATACAGTTGTTTTCTTCGTGATAACCCATCTCTTCGCGACATGGTACGAGGAACCCACATTACGTAAAACGTTCGGAAAAGAGTATGAAGAATATTGCCGGCGGATCCATCGATGGTTGCCGCGCTTTTGAATCAGCTTCTTCTGTCACAGAGTTCTTGATTTTCACCTGAATGGCACTCATATCGGAAACGCGTCAGTGATCAAATCCGGTCGTTTCTTCGAGCCTCTGTTTATATTTTGGCAAATGCGAGTCCGGATGGCAGTGATTGAAGCATGTTAGAGAATTTAGCCGCAACAATTTATTATCTGTCGGTTATTTGATGAAAGGGACAAAAATGATTCATCCTCATTTTGATGCATTGCGCAGTAGAATTTTCCTTTTCCTTTCGATTTGTATCGCGTTGGGTTATTCTATTCAGTGTTTCGGTCAAGACAAATCAAAATTGATTCTCGGTGTTCTCGAATACTACCATCCCAAGTGGGCAAACGAGTCACCCAACATAATTTCCAAGGAGAACCCAACATATAAGCGCCAGGTACGAATCATGTTCATGAAAGAAGGAAAGATCTGGAAATCGTTTAACCATGATGCCAGTACTCCGGAGGAATTGGCCGGGTCTTTAAAATATTATCCCGATACCGTTAGCTGGTTTGCGGCATTTGATGGAAAACTAGTGTCGGAGTTCAGAAGTTTTAAGCCAGATTCCATCGGCTGGTACAGCGATATCGGTTTGCACATGGCCGATCCGAACGCGAATCTTCCCGTCATTGGCAAGCTGACTAAGGAATTCTCCGGATGGAATTCTGACCCTTCGCTCCGGCCGTTGGTGCTCGTCTCCCAAAACAATACGTCGGATCCTGACGGGTGGAAAGTAATTCACTCGGTGGATCCTTCGATCATCGGGTTGTGTTTCCCGGAGTTTCATAGGATTCAACCCACCGTGGATACAAGCAGTGATGAAGACCGCGTAGACACGGTCGCGTACGAAGACAAAGTCATTATCCTTAACAAAGCGTACAGATCATCCAATGGAGAGTATCTGATTGCACTGAGTATCGATCCTGCGTTTCAGCACGCCTGTGCAGGTTCTTTGGAGGAGTGGCCCGCGTCCTGGTTTTATTTGGATACACGGAAAACGGTGCGCTTCATCGGCAGCGGGATGAGACTCGTGGATGCAGGCGATTATGATAATGACGGAACCTCGGAAGTTCTTTTCTGGGAAAGTGGGTACAATATGGACGGTTATGTCCTCTTTTACAATCATTTTTCCCGGAAGGTGGAATTTTCCTGGGGTTATAATTGAAAAGGATATGATGGGCACACATTCATGACTCAAGGGGCACTCTCCAGGATTCTGCTCGTCGGGTTACTTCTTCTTTTCTTGCTCGTAAGACTCTTCTTCACGATAAAGAAGCGAAGAGAAGGCGGGAGGATAGCGAGAGACGAAGACGCGATCGCCCGCGAGGGAAAATCAAACTTTACCTTCCGTCGGATAATATTTGGACCTGTTCTCACTTTCTTTATTGTTTTATGTTGTTTGAATCCTTCATGGTTAAGATATCTTGAGATTCCGTATTCATCGTTTATAATGTGGTTCGGAGCCGTCATGGCGCTCGCCGGCATCGCGCTCCTTGCGTGGACTCATTTATGCCTCGGGAAAGAATGGTCGGTAAACCTGCAACTAAGAGACGATCATCGGTTGATTCGATCAGGCCCTTATTCAGAAGTCCGCCACCCGATGTACACGGCATTGTTTTTCATTTACATCGGCCTGGGACTAATCTCGAATGACTACGTGGCATTCATACTCATATTGATGGCAGTAATCAGCCTCCTTCTTAGAATACCCAGAGAAGAGGACATGATGATCGAGAAATTCGGCGAGGAATACAGAACTTACATTAAGAAGACAGGAAAGTTCTTCCCAAAACTCGGCTGAGCTCGGTAAATTTTAGAAGTGAGCAATTGGTATAAAAGGACGATAAATTCGTTTTAAGAATTATCTAAGGAGAAATTTATGAAATGGTATCATTACATCGCCTGTATATTTGCCGGTATCTTCCTGACAAATTTTGTCCCGCATTTTATACACGGTGTATCGGGTGACAGTTTCCCAAGCCCGTTTTCAAATCCGCCCGGTAAAGGACTTTCAACTCCTTTTGTGAATGTTCTATGGGCGATGGCCAACCTGGCCATCGGATATGTCCTTTTTAGAACGGGTAAAGTCTCGCACACAAATAAGTGGAGCCTGCTCGCCTTCTTTGTCGGAGTCGTTTACATGAGCATTTCGTTGAGCTTCGCGTTTGTCGGTAAGATGCACTGAGGATGTGATAGTGGTTGAATCATTGTTCCATTTTTATGATATTATTCGTCAAACTCACAAAATTAAATTGAAGGAGTAGATATGGGAAAGGCGATGTCAAAATCGCAAGTGGCAGATTATTTTGCCAAAAAATTCGAGCTGAAGAAAAAAGTTGCCGCCTCAATTCTAGAAGAACTTGCAGATCTGGCTTACCGCGAAGCCAAAAACTCGTTTACGCTTCCGGGAATCGGGAAGCTTGTGCTCGTAAACAGGAAAGCTCGTCTCGGAAGAAATCCCGCGACGGGAGAGCAAATTCAAATTCCTGCCAAGACAGTCGTTAAGTTTCGAGTGGCGAAAGCCTGCAAGGACGCAGTGCTGGGCAAGAAATAAGAATCCATCCTCAACGGAGCCGATCAGATTTCACATCGTGTGAAGCTCGGCTTCCCGTACATCCTATTCGGGAAAATTATATCCCACCAGGCCATGGCACTTGGTGGGAATTTTTTTAAACCCTTTGGCCCTTTCGGGGACGATGCGTATGTCAAGACAGGTGAAAGAACAGTGCGTTAATAACTTCAAAACATAAAATAGGAGCTATGAGTCAGAGGGCACTTTCCAGTATTCTATTATTCACTTTATCACTTCTCTTCCTACTCGTCAGACTTCACTTCACGATAAAGAGGCGCCGGGAATTCGGGAAGACTCGGCGAGACGAAAACTCGATCGCGCGCGAGGGGAAGGCTGACTTCACTTTCCCCCGAATATTAATTGGGCCGGTTATACCGACATTTATTCTTATATGTGCCATAAATCCGTCGTGGATGCGATGCATTCAATTTCCACATCCCGTCTGGGGAATGGGGATCGGGACCGTCATGACACTGGGCGGCATCGCGTTCCTCGCCTGGACTCACGCATGTCTCGGGAAAGAATGGTCGGTGAGCCTGCAACTGCGGGACGACCACCGCTTAATTCAATCGGGTCCGTATGCAAGAGTCCGCCATCCGATGTACACATCCCTCTTTGCTATTTACATCGGTCTTGCACTCGTCTCGAACAACTACGGAATAATGCTCCTCGTAATTATGGTCGTGATCAGCCTCCTTCTGAGAGTACCTAAGGAAGAAGACAGGATGATCGAGAAGTTCGGGGACGAATGCAGAGATTATATTCTGAAGACGGGAAGGTTTTTCCCGAGGCTTCCGGACGTCAGCCTTGAGAAGCTGAACGACATTTGAATATTTCCAGGCTACTTCAATAAAACTAATTTTTTTGTCCGAAGAAAAGTCCCGGCATTCAATGTGTAAAAATATACGCCGCTCGAAAATCTGGCCCCGTCAAACCTGACTTCATATTTTCCTGGGCCCTCGAATTCATTGACCAGAGTTTCCACTTCTCTTCCAAGGACATCATATACCTTCAAAGTGACGCGGCCGTTCACGGGCAATTGGTAGTCGATAATGGTCGAAGGATTGAACGGATCGGGGTAATTCTGGCTCAATGCATATTCCTTTGGTATCCCCGATAAGTCTATTGCATCGACTCCTGTTCCTGTCGTGAATAACGCAACGATTGAATATGCGCTCGCTCCAATAGTATCTGATGCATTCACACGCCAGTAATAAGTTGTTTTTGCCGTAAGTGGATTGGATAACTTCTTCGATGAGTCTGCTGTAGTAGTGTCGAAAACAATGCCGGAGAAAGCGTTATCGGTTGCCGCTTGAAGACGATACTTCGTCGCATTAGCCGAACGATTCCACTTGAATGTCGTTGCTCTTGGTACACTTGAAATCCCGCCAACAGGCGATGAAAGTACAGGAACGGCCGGGATGGCCATGACGCTGAAAGAATCAAGATTAGAGAATGCACTTGCACCTGCGGCGTTCAACGCCCGTACGTGCCAGTAATACATCGTTCCGGCATTCAATGTCACTGAGTTTGCCGTGTCTCCTGTCCCGGATGTAGAATCGTTGATGGTAGTCGTCGAAAAACCTGGATTGATCGACACCTGCCAATGGTAACCAATCGCTCCCGCGGTTTGATTAATCCTTAGTGTTAAATTCGGAAGTTGATTTACTGCACCATGCGCAGGCGATACAAGTATGGGCTTCTGTGGAATTGATAGTCCCGATATTATGGATGCCGTGTTAAACCAGATGGCATTCGCGGAGGCGGTTGTATCAAATCCATTTGAGGCATAACCTGTCAGAACATATCGATTCGATGGCTGGATGGTACCAACAGAAAATGAAGTGGAACTGTTAGTAGTTTTGAAAGTCGTATCCACGGCGGGACCGAATAAGTGCATGATGTATGTCAACGTTTTCCCCTGCGGATCGCTGGCATTTGACCAACTAGCAGTGATATTTTGGTAATAGCTTCTCAAACTGTCGCTTGGGCCCGGAGAAAAGTTGAATGTTGTCGGGTTGTCGGTCGTGTCGGTGTTCGCCGATTCGCCGTAAAGAATCCCTCGCCCCTCAGATGAAATATAGCATCTCCCATAGACTCTCGGATCGCCGGTCACATAAAGTAGATAGCCGAATTGGTGTCCGTCATCGTTTATCCGTGTCCACGTCGCTCCGGAATTGTCAGAACGGAAAATGCCGAGTATTCCGTTTACGATGCCCCACAAGTAAAGTGCGGGATACCCGCCCGGAGTCGAAGCCTTGCCGACTCCTAGCAGCCAAGCCGTCCCTACGCTGCTTACTTTCGATGCAGAAGATCCGGAATTCAATGAATGATAGAGGCCGTTACTTCCGGTGCAAATCCACAAGTCCCCTTCATGGCCCGGTACGGTGGTCAAACGTTCATCCTCTGATTGATAGAACGGTACCGTTGGTAAACCTCCGGCACCTTTTAAAAATGTTTTCCCTCCGTCTGTTGAAATCCAGATTTGTCCTGACGAAATGGCATCGAGGATGTAAAACTTCTTTGGGTTTACCGGGTCAGCCTTGGGCTGCACGGAATCCGGTACCCCACCGCCGCAGCTTGTCCAGGTCTTCCCATCGTCAGCAGAATATGATGCCGATGCACCTGCCGGCGACCATACGATCGTACTTCCGTCCGCGGAAATACAAATCGACAATTGTCCCCAGCTGGCTCCGGCGACTGCCCCGGCCGGATACCCCGTGAAGTCGTTCCACGTTGTACCCCCATCCGTGGAATAGGCACCGTAAGGCGCGGGGTTATACGCGCCGACAAACCCGGGGAGATATGCTTTGACTAGTTTCGATGGAACGTTCCCTGCAGAGGCAATTGAAAATTCAGTATTCTTAGGAGGATTCCATCTCCCCTGTGGTGGGGATACGTCAAGATTATCATGCCTGAATCCGTCGATATCCTCCATTACCGAGAGCAAGTTTGTGAATTGAGGACTTACTATCTGAAATACAACTGTCTCTTCCAAATTTTCATCTTTGAAATACCAGGTCGGCGTCGAAGCAAAAATGTTATCGCACGCCCAGACCCCCGGTGCACCCGCAAGCATGACTTTGCTTGAATCGAATGGATCCATCGAAACGCACGCGAGCCAGGACGGATTACCGCCTATGTAGTTCGAAACATAAGGTGCATAGCTGTAATCCAAATTCGCATTACCAAGTTTGCCAACCCAGGTTGATCCGCCGTCGGTTGAAAGATAGACTTCGTCCTTTGGATACCAGCGATCGAGCGTGCTGACAATTATGTAATTCGGATTTTTCGGATACAACGATATACCGCTGTAACCGCCTTGAGCCGGCGGCGCCGGAGTTGGAGTTATGTTTGTCCACGAACCATTGCCGATATTGTATTTCCAGACCGATCCCGCCGTCGCATTATCAGGACCCTGGTAATTTGCAAACGTCATATAAAGAAGGCTGCCCGAGATGGCAGCTCTTATTGCCATGGCGCCGTGCGGCTGTCCCACGACGACAGTCCATGAACTTCCCCCGTCAGTGCTCACATACAGACTCTTCCCGCTTGTATCGGCAGCGCTGACAAATATTTTCTTCGTCGGATTTCCAGGCGACGAGCTCGAAGGATCAAGAAGGACAAAATTCACATTTGTGGGAGTGAATGAAGAAAGGCTCGACCACGTTGCGCCGAAATTGGTTGACTTCCAAAGCCCTGCTTGAGACGGGCTTGTCAGTGAATTGGAAGATGTTCCCATGAAGAGTATCGAGTCATCGTTCGGGTCGACCTGCAGACGTTCACCGCAGCCGCGTCCGTCTTCGTTAGCGCCGATCTTGAACGGAAGAGAAATGATTTTCCAGGTATTTCCTCTGTCCGTGGAAGATAATAGCGCTCCATTTCCTACCCACGATTGTGTGAATTGGCCGGTTTCTAAGTAGACGCGATTCGTGTCCTTTGAATCAAGAGCAAGTGATAACACCCCTGCGGTGGTATTATCCTTTGCGTCAAAGTAAGTGGATAATGCGTAATTGTAACTGTTCCTGTTAATCAAATCGGTCAATGGAGTCCATCGATTTGCGGAATTATCCCAGCGGTATGCGCCGCCGATGTCGGTGCGGGCGTATGCGAGCCCGCGTGCGGCCGGATGATAAATTATTCCAGGCACAAATCCTCCGCCGCCGGCCATTACACTCTTCCAGGTGTACGGGCTCTGGGCAAGAGTATTCCCGGAAAACGAAAACGCAATAAAAATAAAGAAACCTATCCACGATTTCTTTGGCGTGATGATTTTACACATGATCTCTCCTGTGTTTTCAGCCGCTGACATTCTTCGAGAATAATGTAGTTCTTCGTTTGGGGATTATCAAGATTCAGGACTACAGGAGAAGAAAGGATGACAGGTTTGTTTCTCGGGGAACCTCAGCTTATATTTTCTCGAGGCTGAAAACAAGATGGTACATAACAATTTCACCGCCGACTTTTCCGCTTCTTGTTGGCGGAAATATTTTGCGGATTTATAGCGTGCCAATCATAGTCAGACCGCACCACAATATCGTCATGAAGAAGCTCGTTGAAGTAATACGCCGCTCCCTTGCTGCCATGCCCCGAAAGGATGCCCCGTCATTTCGCCTGGTCCGGCGCGAGTGGTCTAAGCGGCTGAAGGATTCTCCGGGTGCGTCTGTTATTGCGCTGGCAAAACAGCTGGTGCCGCTGGGATTCTGGGAGCGCCTCTTCGCCTATGAGACCATCGTTCATCACCGGGCAGCCTTCGAAGCTCTGACCAAAAAGGGTGTCATTTCCCTCGGGAGAGGTATTCACAGCTGGGGAGAAGCCGACTCCTTCGCCGTTTACATCGCCGGCCCAGCCTGGCGGGAGCGAAACATCTCAGACCGGGTTGTCCAATCCTGGGCCCGCTCTACCGATCGATGGTGGAGACGGGCTGCGTTAGTGAGCACCGTTCCGCTCAACAATCGCGCTCGCGGCGGGCACGGAGACGCGGGTCGTACGCTAAGGATCTGTCGAATGCTCGTCCGCGACCGTGACGATATGGTAGTCAAAGCACTTTCCTGGGCACTCAGGGAATTGAGCAAACGGGACCCGGCGGCAGTCAGGACATTCGTGGAACGGTATGATCAGCAGCTCGCGCCGCGCGCCAGGCGGGAAGTCGCCAACAAGCTGCGGACCGGCCTCAAGAATCCTCGTCGTGCCTCAAGCTCTTAGTACATGCGGCCTGACAAGCGGCTGGAGCTGACAGGCGATTCCTCCGTGAAAAGAACGCACTCGGTTTGTTTCTTCGGGAACCTTCAGATATGTTCGTCCTGTTTGAAGTAAGATGGCACATGTATATCGACTCGCCGGACAGATGCCAGATCACTCAAACCCAAATAAAAGGAGGCAATTCATGAACAGCAAATTATCCAGGATCACCGGTTTTATTACCACAGTGTTATTGCTGCAATTATCTGCTCTTGCTCAGGATAAACAGGACACGATGAGTGCACATCCAAATACGGCTGTTTCTCCCAAATCAGCCGCCATCCATATGGAAGTCGACTTCAGCGCAGGTCCTGAGCGGCTATACGAAGCTTTACTCGACTCGAAACAATTCTCTGAGTTCACGGCGCAGTCGAAGATGTTTTCTGCAAAGTCAGCCACGATCGATAGCACCGAGGGTGGTGCTTTCTCTTTGTTCGACGGACGCATTACCGGCAGAAACGTGGAATTGATACCGAATAAACTAATCGTTCAGGCCTGGCGCGTCGCGAATTGGCCCGAAGGTGTGTATTCGATAGTGAAGTTTGAATTCAAACCGCAGGGGTCCGGAACGCATCTGGTGTTTGACCACACGGGTTTTCCGGAGGAAATGCACGACCACCTGCTGGCCGGATGGCAGAGCAACTATTGGGATCCCCTGGCGAAGTACCTTCACTAGGACTCTGGAACTCAGGCGACAGGACATTCGATCCCCGGTTTGCACCGTCTGTAATCCAGACTGATTCCTTAGAATGACATAATGACCTTCCCAAAAGATGCTATGTTTTCATCTGCGGGAACATCCGCAAACCTAATCTCCCCCTTTTCCTTGACATTCGCCTTGAGGCTCCATACCTTATCCTATCTTCTTCTTTTCGACAGCGCTTTAGGGATCTCTATATATATTCTATCGGGATGCGAAAAAAGATGGCACACAACTTTCTTCATTACTGTCCGCGCGATGCTTATTTGCAGGAATGTTGTCCGGACGGGTGGAGTGAGAATTACGGCAGTGCGGTGAGAAATCGCCCGGACTCAAGAGAAGGGGGCGATTACCAATGCCGGTAAAATATCGGTTCGATGCCAATATAACCGTAATAGAAATGACCGGTGAATATTCGATGGACGAACTTCGCACGGCCTTTCTCGACTCTCTTGCCGACAATGATCGTCCCGCAGACTCTTTCCTGCTGATTAATCTGACGGAATCTTTGAGCTTTAAAAATAGGCCCTCGAATGATATCAAAGCCATGGCAAGCTTTGTTGCATCCCTGGGCAAACGTTTCAACAATCGCATCGCCCTGGTTGCTCCGGACGATTTGCGGTACGGCTTGATTCGCATGGGTTCATCCGCAGTCGACCAGGGAGGAATTGATTCGCGGGTATTTCGTGATTTCACAAAAGCCAGAAACTGGCTGCTTTCATAGAGTTCTACCGGTTTGCGGAAGAAATTGGCACAGGGGAAAGATAGCAAGGAGATAATTTTAGAAATGAGATGCATCAAAGGAGTGAAAGAATGATGGATGAGAAGAAACCTTTTGGCTCGCAGGCAATAAAGACAGCCGGTTCAGTTGAATACTCAGAAGATTCGGTTGTCAGCAAACAATTGATCAAGCGGGGAGGAGGCACGATTTCCCTTTTTGCTTTCGACAAAGGCCAATCGTTAAGCGAGCATACTGCTCCTTTCGATGCCTTTGTTGAAGTCCTCGATGGTGAAGCGGAATTTGTTGTCGGAGGGAAAAATGTCAAAGTCGGCACGGGGGAATTTATAATTCTTCCCGCCAATGTCCCTCACTCGGCGACCGCGGCGCAGCGTTTCAAGATGCTGCTGGTGATGATCAGAGAATGAAATCAACCCCTTGCAAGGGTTGGCAAGTTTGTTTCTTCGAGAACCGCCCCATATATTCCTTCGTGGCACAAAACAAGAGGAGACATTATGGCGACATCAGTTGAAATTGGTACCGCGGGTGAATCTGCCGCAATTACTGAACTTAAATCACAAAATGTGATTATTACTAAATGGGATACAAAAGCTCCGGGTTCAACGGACATCGAAGCTACAAAAGACGGGAAGAAAATTCTTGTTCAGGTGAAGTCCGCAGTTTCACCAGAGGAGCCAGCTGCCTTATCTGCGGATGAAGAACGAAATATTAAATCACGTGCGACAAGAATCGGAGGAATTGCGTTTGAAGCAAAAGTTAGCTTGGACAAATCGCTTCGAGCGACGAATATTTCTTGGAGAAAGTTGTAGTAGTAAAACGCTCATTATTTTGAAGGAATAGCTTGCCCAGGTTCGTCATGATTGATTACTCTAATTGGCGGGGCCTCTTTTTCAGGAATCCAACCTTTGTACAGATTAACCATGTTTTCAAAACCATTTCTTATATTGGAGCGGAAGGCTTCATTAACTAATGAATGCCCATACAACTGAAAAGACTCTGATCGGTAATGCGCGTTCAGCATGAACATCATTCGCTGTAAATCCACGTAGTCACTTATCGAGCCTTCATTCATGTGGATAAAGGGATACAACTTTCCATTCAGATATTGCAATTTTTTATCCCAGCCTCTTTCCTTAAAATAAGGTAAGTGATTTTGATATAATGTTGTTGAAGGCACCGGGCTATACAGCATTGGGATTATTGATCCCACCATTTCTGAAACGAACATCGCAGTCTTTACTACGTTGTCAATCTTTTCGCCTGGTAATCCGTACAGGACAAACGAATTCACGTCAAGATTTCGCAGTGTAAATCCCGCTTTTTGTACCATCTTTACTGCTTTTACATAATGCTCTAACTTGACGTGTCTTCTATTAAGAATTTTCAGATATCCGTCATCGATACTCTCAACCGGAAGATATATTTTCTGGAAATTCGATTCTTTTAAAAGATCACATAGGTGCTGTGAGCTACTTAAGAATTTTGTATCGAGTCCTTCAGGTGCGTACAATCTAAACGGAAGTTTTTCTGAAATAATCCGCTCAAGAACTCTTGTTAGATTATTGCCAAAGTCCCAAAGCAGGAAATCAGCATAAAACGCAAAGTCGCGGATACCATATTCATCATATTTATGTGACATCTCTGCAACAATATCTTTAGGGTCTCTAAATCGAACTGCGCGGTTTCCAGCGTTTATTTTTAGTTGGGCACAGTAGGAGCAATTAAATGGACAGCCACGACTTGGTGTGACTATCCCATAGGTTTGCGGCTTTTCATAAAATGAAATATCGGGCCATAAGTCATTTGCCTCTTCAACTTCTCCATCGACGATAATATCGGCTTTCGTCATTCTAGCAGCATGTTCTGGTGCAATTGAAGGATAGATACCACCAAGAATAATCTTTGGTCTATCTCCAAACCGATTTTTTAAGCGAATCGTCAAATCTCTAACTGCTTCCCACCAGTAAGACATTACAGCAGATATATATATTTCCGTTGGAGGATGTCTTTTATCGAATCCCTTTTCGTTCAACCACATTTCAAGTTCTTCCCAGGATTTTCCGAAATGCCGCCATAGTAACTTTAAAGTCTCTCCATTTTTCGTTATTTTTACTGGTTCAGTCTTTATTGGTCGTCCCTGTTCAGAATACCTGTCGTTAGGATTTATTCTATAGTTGGCAACTTTCCTATCCTCGCCTGTTTCGAGAAAATCAAATAGTTCAATCCGCTTATATTGGTATTTCTTTAATAACGCTGCGATGCGTAAAAGGCCATATGGTTGAGACCACTCTGCCCAATACTGAGTATCGTATAGTGGTGGACTAATAAGTAGGGCTGTTTTCCTTTTTGGGAATCCTTGAAGGCTGCTGATTGAGAAACCTCTCACAATTTTTCCCATAGTCATCTCACATGATAGTTAGATTAATGAAAACATTTTATGCAAATCTCAAAAATCGATTAAACGATTTAAAGATTCGGGTTGTTCCTTCCTGTATCAATATTCTCTATCGGGGCAATTGGGCTCAGAACAATAGCCCCTCGCTGCACTTTATAAGAAATAGATCTCAAAAAATCGCTGGCACTCTGTGGCTCCTCAGGCAGAGCCGAACCGTCAGAATTGAAGGAGCACAAGATTGCGAAGTGAAGCATGGAAGATTTTTTAGTTTTGCCAGTATAACGAACAAGTGGATAGAAATAAGACGTAATGCTATGGCCTTTGAAATAAGTGCGCAGAGTATGAAATACAAAGGACTTTGTCAGCAATGTATGTTGCTGTGTATGCTCTCCAGATAAACGGGGAAATCTCTTTGCGGCGTTATTGAATTCTTTTATCTGTTGAGGAATATCACGGTGCCGCATAAAGTTGTTCAATTCGGATGTATGAATTTGATCCTTGATAGTTAATAATAGAATGAATCTTTTGGTGGGTAGCATCTGTGAAACCTGATGCTGGAAGTTAAGGACAAACTGCAGTGCTTCAAATCGGAGGCACTTTGCTCTACCGTCAGCAGCCAAGATCTTGCTTGTTATTTGATCATTAAAATCAAGGTTGTATAAGGTAATTAGCTCATCTTGTTCGTATTTTACGCCGCGAAGATCAATCCGTTGAATGAGGATGTTTTCAAAATACCCACAATAAATAGTAGAGCGGATACCTGTCAGAGTCAATCTTTTAGCAAGTTCCACAATGGTTTCATCATTGATTTCACTCTCAAAGGCGAACACACGTTTTATAAAGTCTTTCCATAGTAATATATCTATCGCAAGCTTACCTGGCATCCCGGAATAGAAATAAAGAGAATTCCAGTGTCTTCTATAATGGCTCAATATTGGAGTATCCCATTTTTCTCGGATGACCCTTTTCCCTGGAGAGTCCCCAAACTGCGCACTCAAGATTTATTCTTCCTCCAACGTGTCGATCAAATTTCTTAGCTCTATTTGATAACGCTTCTTGGAAAGAAGGTGATGCAGCAGTTGATCGATGTAGACGATAGCATCTCTTAGAGGGGCTGATGTCAATAACTCTTTTTGGTCGAACAATTCAATAAGGCTCTTGGGTTCTTCATTTGCGTATTCTAGTTCGTTTTCATCCGCTTTCAATTTTGTGCTTTTGAGAATATCAACCAGAAGATCATTGGAGCCTTTGGTGGACCTATTCTTTATAGTTAGAAGATCGTGGATGGTCTTTTCTGCTTTGTGAACAAGCTTGGTCGTCTTAGCATAGAGTTTACCATCATATCTATGCATCATTTTCTGATGTGTGGAGAGCTGTTTTTTAAAGTCGCGTAACTGCACGTTAAATGAAAGAAGAGCTGAGATATCTCTACTTGATTCGAGTAGTTTGTCATTTATTTCCGAGACAACTGGCGCCATGTCAGCCAACAACTCGCGAGCTTTTAGTCTCTGTTGGATATTTTCCGCCCACGAGGTCATTTCCTGAACAAGATCTGTCAATGCCAGGATAAACTCTGCTCTCGCTTCATTGTGTTCAAAGTCAGAGCGAGCTGCATTTGGAATAAGATTTCTATTCTGAACTATCAGTTCACCGGTAATTCTCCGGTTAAAAACGACTCTTGTGAAGTACGTCTCAAGGTATTCACGACCCGCGATAGAAAAGCCGAATTTTTTTATGAGTATACCTCTCATTTCATCTTGCTTCAAAGCCTTCCGATCATCATTATGACAAACCCAACAGAATCCGAATTTCTTTACGGAATTTCTTCTCTTTACCTCAAAGAATTTCGGTTTTTCACCTTTTCCATGTTCAAAAATAGAATCTTCGTAGGGTTTGTAAATGTAGTCGTCGTGATCAGGCGAGGTTAGTTTCAATTTGATTGATCGATAATCATTTCTGCGAAGTTTCTCATCGATAATTGTTGAATAGCTGAACCTTTCGCTGAATGGTAACGGTATTACATTTTGAAGATATTCAATTACCTCAGCAGTATCGATTATTCTTTTTTGAAATTCAGGCCTAATCCCATTTAATATGACAACAGTGCCGTGGGTTGTGATAACATGTTCCTCATCGACTTTTGTGACCACAGTTTCCTTTAAAAGTTTTTCTAAATAGAATTTTTTCTTATGCCCGAGTTTCTTTCGTTTTTCATCTTGCTCCAATCGAGTTCGCATTCCATCAAAATTGAATCTTACCAGATATCCTTCCGATGATTCAATTACCTTAGTGTATATTTCAAGTTCGCTGCAAAGTTCAAAACTACTATAAATCCCAATTCCCCTAAAGCCGATATCATGGGTATGTTTTTTCTCGGAAATTCCGAGACGCACCGAATTTCTCGCAGTACTCTCATTCATGCCTGTACCATCGTCACGGATCATTATTAAGTCACGAGAAAGTGTTACGTGAACCTCACTCGAACCTGCGTCAATTGAATTCTGGATATACTCTCTGAGCGCGTCAAGAGGGTCTTTGTATAATCCTCGTGTGATAATTGGCAGTAATTCCCCACCAATATCATTAGCTGTGATACTTTTTATTGGGCTCATAAGGGAATCCTGTCTCTTCCTACTTCATAATCTTCGGTCATTCGCGCGCTCTCATTTACGTAAAAATTAACCATTTTGATACCAGTGTCAAAGGAGTTAGCCTGCACTCGGCTAAATCGCTTGATCTTTCCTGCCTTTTTGCCCGAAAGGTCCAGTTCTAGTATTCCATCTTGAGGATTAATCAATCAGCGCGACTAAAAGCATTTCAAGTCCATTGCCTAAATATACCTACCCATCATGGTTTTTCAAACCCTAGCCCCTTTATTGCGTATTAAACAGGCTGCCTCCCATCCTCCGACAGGAGGCAACCCACTGCCTGCAACTTTTTTAACTGATCTTACTTCTTACTGTCCGGCGGCTTTGGAATACCGCCATTCTTACCACCGTCGTTCTTGCCTTTGTGATGTGCGGCAATGAAATAAATAGCCATCCGTTGAAACGGACGGCTCCTCAGATCTCAAAATCCGCCAACGGCGGATTCGTGCTCCACAAGGCGTCCATTTCCAATGGATGCCGATGGAGAACCGATGGCAACTCTCTCCATCCATCCGTTAAAAACCTGTCCCGACTTTAGGAGGGACGGACGGCTCCTCAAATCTCGAAATCCGCCTCTGGCGGATTCGTGCTCCACAAGGCGTCCATTTCCAATGGATGCCGATAAATTGCCGGCGCCCAACCGCCATCGAATGAATTCGACGGCTCGATAAAACACGAAACCCCTATGGGTTTTGTGCTTGACAAGACGTCCCCCCTTGCGGGATACCGGTGGATTGCCGAAGCCGATGGACAATCATATCTCATATTCCTCAATTGACGAGCCTTCACTATGATGGACTTCTTGGCTTCTGATATATTCACCAATCGATTTGACGGCCGATGGACTAACTGATACCACACCATACCCATCTTGCCAATAGAGACTTCTCAACTTATCTTCCTTCAACGTAACGTGATTTACAAAATGTGCCGATGAACCTTTAAAATTCTTAGCGATATCCGATGGCGAAATCGTCGGGGTGGATTCTACCAGCGCATGGAAATGATCGGCGACTCCATTCGCCTCGATAATTTGAATCCCTAGGTCTTTAGCTTTCGAGCACAGAACCTTGATGATATCTTTCTTGATTGATTTGTCAATTACGGCGAGACGATTCTTCGTCGTCCAAACAAAATGCAAATATATTTTGCTAAAAGACCATTTTCTTTTTTCCATCGAAATTCCTTTCTTTGAATGAATATGCAGATAGCCATCCGTTGAAACGGACGGCTCCTCAAATCTCGAAATCCGCCTCTGGCGGATTCGTGCTCCGCAAGGCGTCCATTTCTAATGGATGCCGATGGACGATTGATGCTGTCGGGAATCGATTGCTCATGTTGAACCATCTTCCTCGCCATCGAATGAATTCGACGGCTCAACAAATCTCCAAATCCGTCTGAGACGGATTCGTGCTCCACGAGGCGTCCATTTCCAATGGATGCCGATGGAGAACCGATGGCAAACTCTCTCCATCCGTCAAAAACCTGTCCCGACGTTAGGAGGGACCGACGGCTCCGCAAATCCCAAAATCCGCCTCTGGCGGATTCGTGCACCGCGAGGCGTCCCGCTTTGCGGGATGCCGATGGATTGCCGAAGCCGAGAGTCTCGCCTTGCGGGATAAACGGTGCCAACCTTCTTCGCCATCCGTTGAAACGGACGGCTCAACAAATCTCCAAATCCGCCTCTGGCGGATTCGTGCACTGCGAGGCGTCCATTTCCAATGGATGCCGATGCTGTGAACATTTGCTCTAATACCCCGCCTCCCGCCATTCGGCGGGAGGCAGAGCATGCCTGCAACTTTTTTAATTGAGTTTACTTCTTACCGTCCGGCGGCTTTGGAATACCGCCATTCTTACCACCGTCGTTCTTGCCTTTATGATGTGCGGCAATGTCTCTTATGACACGCGCCGCCTCATACTCGGCATAGAAGTCGGGATTGGTTTTCTTGAACGACAGCATCAGGTTGTCGATCTGGTGCTCCAGCATGGAGTCGGCCTGCGCGAACATCTGCATCACGGCGTCCCTCCCGCCGGTCTGTCCGGTCTTTGTTGAGTTCCGGTCGCCGAGCGTGCCGTCGTGGCCTGCGATAAGCTGCCGGGCGTTCGCTATGTCCGCATCGGTGACGATGTAGTCGCCGGCGAGATCGGCTTGGTGCTCCTCCACAAGGTCCACTAACCTGGCCGCGAATTTCCCGCGCTCCGCGTCTCTCTTATCGTGGATGACTGTCGCCGGGACGTCGGTCTCTTCCATCAGCTCGACGTCGTTCTTGCCGGCGGCGTAAGCGTGGAGTTTGCCGACTAGCGCTATGACCGCATCGGCCATGTCGCTCTCAGCCTTCCGCTTCGCATCCGTCTTCGGCGAAGTACCGATCCCTATCTCTTCGGACTTCGTCCCTATGTTCGTCACTGTTTGAGTGAACGATGCGACTAACTTCGCAAGGGCCGGCATCGTCGCAACCAGCGCAGTGAATTTGTTCAGCACCTGGATCACGACAAGGTACATCCCCTGCTTGTTGATGTGTTCGTTAGTCATGAATGTCTCCTTTCTACCTCTTGTTCGTTGATTTGATTCCCGCACCAGGACGTCTGAACGAAATCGGGCGCCCTGCTCGGGGTTTGCTTTTGACGTTGCAGGCAAACTTTCTTGAGATCCGATGCCTTTATTTATCTCAAAATGCTGCATCATATTATCCACGACCAACGAGCATCAGCCAGAGGCTGAAGACATCAAAAAGAGTGATCTATATAAAAGCTGCTGTTTCTAACCGTTTAAAACCTTCCTAATCCGGAAGCATTTCCGCCGGGTCGGCAATCATTTTCTTCGATCCCATAAGTGCTTCCGGCGACTCCACAACCATTTTCTTTGACTCCGGGATCGCTTCCGCCAGGTCCGTAACCATTTTCTTTAATTCCGGGATCGCTTCCGCCAGGTCCATAACCATTTTCTTTAATTCCCTGACCTCTTCCGGCATGTCCCTGACTATTTTCCGTGGTTAGGCAGACGCTTCCGGCGGATCGGTAACCGTTTTCCGCATACCGACAACCATTTTCCCGGACTCCATAACTCCTTTCGGAAGGTCCGCAGTCAATTTCCAAAGGTCTGCAACTCCTTCCGTCGATCCCGAAATCGCTTTCCGGCAGCTTGAATATGCTTATTCTATTGCCCCCACGCTCTGCGTGGGAAAATTATCTATATCCATTCTTCCCAGGCTGTCGCCTGGGTAATCAGATCAGCCCGTCTCTTCTTCGAACCGTTGACTGAACTTATCCAGCAGGTCGGGCATCATGAAGTCGTGTTTCGAATCGAGCCCGAAGTATTTCCTCATCTTTTCCATCGCAGAAGGCATGCCTTCTTTCATATTGAAACCTGCAGCAGCATCGTGCAGTTGAATAAGACACTCACAGCCGGCTTCAAGAAACAATCGTTCCACTTCCTTATCGCTCCTGAGATCGGTGGCCATGAAAGTGCTCAGTTTGTCTATCGCCAGAAATTCCCTGTCGAGTCTGCCCAATCCGCAAATCTCCTGCAACCTTCTTCCTTCAGGTGTTCCGCCGTTGGTGACAAAAAGGAATGTTCTTATAACAAGGGCATTATCTTTGATTTCTGATACAAGGTATCCGGCTTTGATCTCGCCGATTTTGTATTCGATCAAAACCGTTCCATTCTTTTCATGATGAATCGAAGGCTCGACAAACGAACCGCAAAGATGGGCGTCGATGAGGCCTGTCGGAATGCAATCGAGACGTTCTCTCAGCCTTTCCAACGCATGCATCTGAATATACACGTTGATGCGTTCATCTTCTCCATTATCCGGAAAGCCAAGTTGAGCGGGCCTGACAAACATTGCGACTGCCCCTTGGTATGCTTCCGAGGCCCAACTCACCCTTATCGCAGGACGCGAAGTCTCGTCGAAGACCACATGTATCTTTTCAGGGACATGCTTATGCACCAGGACAAGGCTCTCGATTCCTCTGGTGCCATAGGGCCTGAAATTTACTTTCCTTTCCAGCCAATAGAGATGTGAACTTAGGTCATTGCAGGCAAGCTCAGCCGCATCGAAGGCTTCAAGAATCTTTCTAAATGCCTCATTGCTACCCTCTTCGAACAAGGCGTAAGGCTCCATCGCCTTCTTGACTTCCGCAGCTTTAGGGTAGGCAGAATCTTTAAGCTCGACCAGGTAGAAACGAAGGGTATCCCCGCACGATATGAACTCAGGCAACGAGGTTTCTATTCCGGCTTTGACAAGAGGCACTCTCTCTTTCTTAAGAAGCTCGGTGAGCAAATGTCTCATTCTTCTCAGGATATCGTCGGGAATTTCTTCGTTCGGCGCCTCAACGACTTTCATTGGGAGAACCCGCAATTTATACATCCGTTCGAGGGACTTCCTGGGAATCAATTCGTAGACCCCCGGGCCTCCGACAGCCGAACAAATTGACTCGATCTTTCGAAAGAAATTTTGTTTTTGCTCGGCGGGATCATATTTCACATGATGACCGCTGCGCTGTTTCTTCTTTCCCTTAGACAATCGGACGCCTCACGAAATTGTTGACCGATTTGTTTATTCTTTCCAGGCTCATGCTTGGGAAAGCCATCGCTGAGAATTACCTGGGCGTATTCTAAAATCAGCCGTTCCCTAACATGGACACCATGGCACGACGTGTCTATAGATTATAAAGTTTTCCCGTTTGAATTGCAAGTGGCAGGGATGGGAAAGTTCGATTTGGATGGTCACGAAACTACCCGGTTGTTACTCGACCGGCAGTCTAACTGTCGCCAGGCCGAATTATTTTAGAACGGGACTTTCTCATCTGTTTCGATGCTTGGATTTGCCAGCCCCACCTGGTACGGCATATAATTCTCGAAGCGTGCGAACTCTTTTATGAATGTAAGCTTTATCTCGCCCGTCGGCCCGTTTCTCTGCTTGCTGATCATAACTTCTGCGACGCCTTCGGTCGTCTCGCCGTCGGGATATTGCTGCAGCCCGTAAAGCTCCGGCCTGTGTATGAAGATCACGACGTCGGAATCCTGTTCGAGAGCGCCCGACTCTCTCAAGTCGGAAAGTATCGGCCGCTTGTCGCCGCGTTCTTCCACCGAGCGGCGGAGCTGCGAAAGTGCGACTACCGGGATATCGAGCTCCTTGGCAAGCACCTTCAGGTTTCGCGATATCATGGAGATTTCTCTTTCGCGGCTTTCGGCCTTGGCCGGTCCCTGCATCAGCTGCAGGTAATCGACCACGATAAGTCCGATATTATGTTCGGCTTTGAGACGCCGTCCGCGTGCGCGAAGCTCGAGGATCGACAATGCCGGCGTGTCGTCGATGAAAAGCGGTGCGGGCACGAGCTTGTGGATCCGCGTCGAGATCTGCGCCCACTTGTCTTCGGGCAATTGCCCGGTTCGAAGCGCGTGGGCATTTACCTTAGCTTCCGCGGAAAGCAGCCTGATCAATAATTGCTGCTGCGACATTTCAAGGCTGAAGACGGCGGTAGGTACGCCGTAAGTCACGGCCGCATTTCGGGCGATCGACAGTGCAAATGCGGTCTTCCCGACGCTCGGTCGCGCGGCGATGATGATCAAATCCGATTTCTGCAATCCGCCGGTCATGGAGTCGAGGTCTTTATATCCTGTCGCAACTCCGGTGACGCCGCCCTTCGAGCCATGAAGCCGCTCGAGGACTTCCATGGTCTTGTGGATCGCCTGCTGCAGCGGAACCATCGCCTTCTTCAACCGCGCCTCGGAGACTCTGAAGATATCTCTTTCGACTTCATCTATAAGCCCGAACGCATCCTCGCGGTTGTCGAAACATTTCTGTATGTTCTGCGACATCGAGGTTATCAGGCTGCGGAGCATATATTTTTCCGCGACGATCTGCGAGTGGGCTTCGATGTTGGCGGATGAAACGACGGAAGAGACGAGTTCATTCAGGTAGCCGGAGCCGCCGATGTTCTCCAGGTCGCCGACGCGCCTAAGTTCTTCCCGGAGGGTAATGACGTCGATTTCGGTGTTCTTGGAATAGAGTCCGAGCATCGCCGCGAAAATTTTCTGGTTTGCATTCGAATAGAAATAATCCGGTTGCAAAAGCTCGATCGCCGGAGAGATGGCATGTCTGTCCAGCAGCATCGCACCGAGCACGGCTTTTTCCGCTTCGACATCCTGAGGTGGAATCCTTCCCGCTACGAGGCTGTCGGTGTCTATTGCTGCCGGTCTTCTCTGATCAAAATCTGTTGACATAAAAAATTCTCAGTTCTTAATTCTGACTCTTGATTTGGAATTCCATGAGTGCATCACTTGTGCGTAAGGACCAAGCTGTTTCCCGGTATCGGAATTGTCAGAAACAAAACTTCCAACTGTCATTGCGGGCCCCGCTGGTGGCGGGATAAACTCCGCGAAGCAATCTCGTGTTCTACTTATCCACAAGACCATCATGCAAATCTTTCCATTTTGGATTCATGCTTACAATAAGATCGATCTTCTTTTGTCTTGACCCGGCCTTGATTTGTTTCTCACGTGAAATTGCCCCGCGAACATCATTTGTCATCTCATAATATACGAGTTTCGTGACATGGTATCTTGCAGTAAATCCTTTCACAAGTTTTTCTCTGTGCTCATGAACCCGTCTTAGCAAATTATTGGTCATGCCTGTGTATAACACTGTGTTTGTCTTGTTGCTCATGATATATACATAGTACCGCTTATCCATTGACTATGTCTGAGATTGCTTCGTCGTCCATCCATAAAGCACGGACGGACTCCTCGCAATGACACTCAGTTATTATTTCCTGCGTTCTTTCGATTTTTTCGGCAATATTGAAAATCCATAGTCCATATTAGAGTTCGTCGTACATTTTTTTCATCTTCTGCACGTCTTCCCATGCTGGCTTTTTCCAATTAGGATTTCTGAGAAGCGCCGCCGGATGAAATGTAATCAGAACATTGATTCCCTGGTAGATATAAATGTTGTTCCGCAGTTCGGAAAGAGTTGCATTGGTTTTCAGAAGAGTCTGCGCCGCAATTCTCCCGAGACACAATATCAGTTTCGGCTTGATGATCTCAAGCTGTTTTTTTAAAAACGGTTCGCAGGCTTCCACCTCTTCCGGCAGCGGGTCGCGATTATTTGGCGGACGGCACTTGAGGATATTACATATATATACGTCCTCGCGGCGGAGCTGTACTGCGGCGAGAATCTTGTTCAGGAGCTGGCCGGCGCGTCCCACGAACGGCTCGCCCTGCTCGTCTTCGTCGGCGCCCGGTGCTTCGCCGATCAAGACCAGCTTCGCATTCGGACTCCCGACGCCGAAGACGAAATTCTTTCTCGTCGAACCGAGCGAGCATTTCAGGCAGCCCGAAATTCTCGAGTCCAGCACTTGGAGCGAATCGCTCTCGTGCCAGTGCGGATCGATTTTCCAATCGGCTTTCAGGACGGCGCCGTCGAAGAGTCCGGTCTCCTCGCTCACCTTTATTGTTTTCGGCTTTTGTTTCAAACCCGACTCCTGTTCCGTTGCGGCATAACCGGGTTCTGACTTTGTAGATTGTACATCGGCAGCTGACGATTCCCGACTTTCATTTGTTGGTTTGATGGGCTCAACGGTTTTCCCGTCTGTCTGTTCGTTGTCGGCATTCGGTTGCTGAAGGTTGACAAAAATTCCATCGCCAAATAGCTCTGCCTGCTGACTGAAAAAGAGTTCCAGCTTCTCGAAGAGTTCAGCAGGATCGTCCATTATTCTGTTCCACCATACACTTTGAAATTCCGAAGATACCATTCATGTACAGTAAAGTTCCATTTCCATTCTGTTTCACAATTTACAATGCAATTTATTTCTCCCTTCTCTCAAAAACAAACCGCTTGAGACAACGTAGATTGCCTCGAACTCGAATTAATGGTCACACGAAATAAACTGATCGTTTGGGTTGCGGAAATTCAATCGCCTCGATCTTCGGTTGTTTCTTTCCCGTCCAACATTTACCTTTTTCCAGTTTCACCCTTGAAATAAATCGGCATGTCACAGCCGGGCTCAGTTGAAATCTTTCATTGGTATTCACTAATTGTAGATTCTTGAAAGGGACAGCCATGAAATCGTGCTTTGCGCTTCTTTTGGTACTTACCCTCACTCAATTGCCGCAGATGGTACACGCTTCCTATCCGGTGCAGAATCAAGCTGCGGATTCGCTGCAAATTATTTCCGCCACACCGAAAGGTCAGACGGAAACAAGGGACCAATCGCGCATGATTGTAGTCATCTTCAATAAGCCGATGGTTCCGCTGCAGGAGCTGCCGCAGTTTGAAGAAAAGGGTCCACTCACTTTCGAGCCGCAGCTTTCAGGAAAGTATAGGTGGCTCGGCACTAGCACGCTGACGTTTGTTCCGAGCGACACTCTTCCATTCGCCACAGAGTACAGGGTAAAAGTTCCGGCAGGAGTGAAGGCGCTCGATGGATCGATACTCAAATCGGGTTATGAATGGACATTCCAGACGCCGCGGCCGGTGCTCGTTCGGACTATTCCGGAAGAGCCGCGCGGTGAATATACAAGCCCATGGAAGTGGGTCGAGCTTAATCAGCTGATATATCTTCAATTCAACCAGCCGATCGATCCAAGCCGCGCGACTCGGTTTGTTTCCCTCAAAGAAAATTCTCAGCCGATAAATTTTAGTCTCCGGTACCCCAAGCCGGAAGAAATGACGAAGAATCAGTGGGACTTCAGTCCGGAGTATGTACTGGTTATCGAACCGACGAGTCCTTTTCACAAGAGTGCGACCATCAATGTGGATTTGAAGGCAGGATTGCCGAGCAGCATCGGTCCGCTTGGAATGGTCAACGATGCGTCGTTTTATTTTACGACGTACAACGAATTCAACTTCAACGGCATGGATAATACGGACCATCATCGGCCCGATGAACACATTCGACTGATTTTCTCTAATCCCGTGTGGTTAAGAGACCTCGCCAAGCACATCGATTTCCAGCCGCACGTCGAGATTCCACCGGAATATGCACAAAACGAATATCACAAGAGCGACGGACTGTATTTGAGTCTTCCACTTCTGCCGGATACGCAATACGTCGTCAAAATTGACAAATCGTTGAAAGATATTTTCGGCAATGAGCTCGGGAAGGATGTGACCTTTACTTTCACGACCGGCGACTTTTCTCCTTATGTTTCGATGGTGACGGGGCAGGGTCTGCTCGAAGCTTACGGACCGAAGACATGCCAGCTTGTCGCCCGCAACATGGACAGCGTACAGCTTCGAATGGCGTCGATAACTGAGAACGATGTGATTCCTCTCCTTTCTCACGACGATCTTTTCAACGACAATGTCGATCCGTCTTATGTCCAGTCCAACATAGACAAAATCTGGCAGCTGCATCTGAGGCGGAACAAGCTCACGAGGCTTCCCGTGCATTTAGATGAAGCAATGAACAATCAGAAGACCGGGTTTGTCTTCGCGGCAATAAACACGCTGAATCCGAGAAAAGATTCTCGCGAATATTACAAAGCCTTCTTCCAGGTCACAGAGCTATGCATCACCGCAAAATTTTCTGCGGATAACAATCTTGTCTGGGTGACGCATTCGAAGGATGCCACACCGGTCGACGGCGCGGAAGTACAGGTTCGCGGCGACGATAATAAAATACTCTGGACCGGGAAAACAGATTCGCAGGGCCTGGTTGAGACACCGGGATGGGGAGAGCTTAACATCCCTCAAAAACAGTGGGGCGGCCAGCCGCAAGTTTGGATATTCGCAAGACATGGCGACGATGTGGCGTTCACGCGAACCGAAGAAGGGACAGGCATCGAGCCGTATCGTTTCAATATCGACTACAACTGGCGTCCGCAGTACCAGCCGTGGAGCGGATCGATCTTTACGGACAGAGGTCTTTACCGCGCGGGTGAAAGTGTTTTCATAAAAGGAATTGTGAGAAGGCGCGTGAAGGACGATTGGCAAATTCCGAAATACAAACGCGTGCTGGCTCGAGTGATGGATTCGCAAAACGAAGTCGTTTTACAGGACACGGTTTTACTGTCCCCCTACGGCGCCTTCACCGATTCGTTGAATCTGAAGCCGACCGCACATCTTGGCGATTACCGGATTGAAGCGTTGGTTCCTTCCACCGCGAGAGAAGAGGACGAAAACGAGTATGAAGAAGGAGGGCAATCTCCGAAAGTTGAAGGATACGCGGTCTTCGCTTCGGGTGAGTTCAGCGTCGAAGCATTTCGGCCGGCGGAATTTGAAGTGACGAATCGTTTCTTGCAGGACAGCTACATCGTCGGAGACACGTGTCACGGAACGATCAATGCGCGGTATCTTTTCGGAGCCCCGATGAGAAATGAGAAAGTAGAATGGCGTTTGAGGTCGATGCCGAGTTATTTCCAGCCTCCCGATCATGAGGAATATTCGTTCGGATCCGATTCGTGGCTCTGGAGTGAAGAAAATTATTCCAATGAGAGCCAGCTTCTCGCATCCAACGATACGACTCTCGACAACGAAGGATCCTTGTCGGTTTCTGTGCCATTACCCGTCGGAACACTCGTTGGCACAAAGTCACTGATGCTGGAGGCAGATGTCACATCACCGAGCAGGCGCGTGGTTTCCGGTCGCACCGGGGCCGTTGTGCACGGCGGCGAGTATTACATCGGTATCAAACGTTCATCGACTTTCTTGACCACACAGGACACACTTCGGTATTCTTTGATAACTGTTCATCCCAATGGAAAAATCTTTGCCGGTCAGAATCTCGATGTGAAGCTCATAAAACGCGAGTGGATTTCGGTGCGGAAAGCCGGAGCCGACGAACGATGGTACTGGGAAACGGAAAAAACAGATTCGACGATCGTCGAAAACAAGATTACTACGGCCGATTCTGCGGGCGAAAATTTGTTTCTTCCGAAGGCTGCGGGATTATACTTCATAACCGCCGATGGCCATGACACGCGCGGGAACGAAATCCAGGCAAGCGCATATTTCTATGTTGCGGGATCGGGCTATGTCGCGTGGGAACGATCGGACGACGATCGGATTGAAATTGTTTCCGATGCGAAAAGTTACAAACCGGAGAGCGTTGCCCGGCTGATCGTCAAATCTCCTTATGAAAAAGCGATTGCCTTAATCTCGATGGAGAGAGATGGCATCATTAGAGAATGGACGACCGAATTGGTCGGAAGCGCTCCTGAAGTTGACATCCCTTTGGGAAAAGATTGTCTTCCGAACGTTTTTGTCTCCGTCGTTCTTCTTCAGGGCCGCCTCTCGAACATCCAGCCGACCGAAAGCGATGATATCGGGAAGCCTTCGTTCAAAATCGGCTATATAAATCTCCCCGTCGATCCGGGCACAAACCACCTTTCAGTGAATGTCGCCTCCAACCGTCCTACATACCATCCGGGCGATTCGGTCACTGCGACGGTCGTAGTAAAGAACGCTTCAGGTGCCGGCGAAAAGTCCGACGTGACAATAAGTGTCGCAGACGTCGGCGTGTTGAACCTGATCGGGTATGAGTTGCCCGATCCTTTCGAGCTGTTTTTTGGTCCGCGGCCATTAGGAGTGAGCACTTCCGAGATGATTTCGCATTTGGTCGAGCAGCGATCTTACGGCGAGAAAGGAGAAGATGTCGGCGGAGGCGGAGCTGCCTTCGCATCGGTCGAAATGCGGGGCGATTTTCGTCTCACTGCCTATTGGAACCCTTCTATTGAGACAGATGACAGCGGCAGGGTAACGGTTCGATTCAAACTTCCGGACAACCTCACGCAATTCAAAATCATGGCAGTGGCGCAGACGAAAGAGTCCGAGTTCGGAAGAGGGAGCAGCACGTTCCGTGTGAATAAAGATTTTCTCCTGCAGGCGGCGCTTCCGCGATTCGCACGATTCGGTGATTCCTTTGAAGCAGGAGTGGTGGCGACAAATTACACCGAAACGCCGGGTCATGTTTCGCTGAGAGCGACTGCCACGGGTGAGGTGAAGCGGGGAGGAAAAGAAGTTGTCGATTTCGACCTCAAGCCCGGCGAAAGCAAGGAGATCAGATTTAGCTATACTGCGATCGGCATCGGATCGGCGCAATTCAATTTCCAGGGCGTGATGAAGAAGATAGACAGCACCATGGCATCCGGTGGTCCGGATTCGTTGTCGATGACCGACGGAATCACCCTGAAACTTCCCGTCGAGGTTCCGCGCATGAAAGAATCCGTGGCTCTATACGAGAGCACCACCGATTCCGCAAACCAGGCTTTGATTGTCCCAAGAGACATTTATGCGAATCTGGGTGAGCTCGAACTCACAACCGCTTCGACTGCGCTCGGAGGCTTGGAAGGAAGTGTCGATTATCTGTTCCAATACCCTTACGGTTGTCTCGAGCAGCAGATGTCCCGGATATTGCCGATAATTCTCGGCAAGGATATGGTGGACGCATTTCATCTGCCGATCCTTAAAGGGAGAGATGCCCACGCTGTTGCACAAAAAGGACTCGACGAGATCGGAGAATATCAAACCGGGAACGGAGGACTTTCAATCTGGAAAGGAGACCGATGGGATTATCCTTGTGTAACTGCATATACCCTATACGTTATGGCGGAGGCGAAGGCGCATGGCTACCGGATAGATCAGGAGGTAGCGAACAAAGTAATTGAGTACTGCAAGAATTTTCTGCACGCGACCTTCAATCAGAGTTCGCCATACGACATCCACGCCTGGTATGGGGTGAAATCGATGATGCTGTATGCTCTTGCATTGCACGCTCAAGCAGAACCTGCATATATGCAGCAGTTGTTCCTGCTTCGCGACGAACTTCCCATATTTGCCCGGGCACTCTTGTTGAAAGCCATTCATGCTTCAACAAAGAACGACCCGATGGAATCCGAGCTCGTCAGAAATTTGATGAATCAGATGAAGATAACCTCGACGACCGCTCACTTCGAAGAACCTGACTGGGAAGGTCTCGAGTGGATCTACAGCACGAATACGAGAACGACTGCGATCATACTTCAAGCATTGCTGGAAGTCGGATCGCGCGATCCGGTCCTGAGTAAAGTGGTACGCTGGATCATGCAGGAGCAGCGGGTCGGAAGATGGAGGTCGACGCAGGAAAATGTTTACGTGGTGGATGCATTGTCGACATACTTCCGAGCGTTTGAATCGGAGACGCCATATTTCAAAGCGACAATCTCTGTTGCCGGGAAACAAATTCTGCAGCAAATGTTTGAAGGCCGCAATCTTAACACGAACACTTCTACGCACAGCCTTGCTTCATTCAAGCCAGGCGAACAGCTTCCTGTGAGTGTCAAGAAACTTGGGGCCGGTATTCTTTACTACGGAGTCCGGATGAACTATTACCCGGTAAAAGATTCTATTCCGCGCGATGAAGGGATAGCTCTGCTCAAAACAATAACTCCATTGAGAGGCTCTATAAAAGGAGACGGCGGATATGATGCAGGGTCTTCGTTCAAGGTGACGCTGACTGTTGTTACTCCTCAAGAGAGAAACTTCGTGGTCGTCGACGATCCGCTCCCGGCCGGATTCGAAGCAGTTAATTTGAATTTTGAGACCGAGAGTTCAGAACTTGGCAGGCAGCTTGGAGAAGAGCAGAGCAGCGAGGACGAATACTGGTGGGGAGGATTCAACCACGTTGAGCAGAAAGACGACAGGGTTCTCCTCTTTGCCGATGCGCTTTTTGCCGGCGTTCACACTTATTCTTATATCGTCCGGGCGACCACCTATGGCACTTTTTCTATGCCTGCGACTTATGCCGAACAGATGTACGCGCCCGATGTGTTCGGACGGACAACATCGAAAACAATTGTGGTGAAATAACTGGAGATAATAGTTGCACGTAGTGATCAAAAACTTTTTGTGAGATGAATCTCTATAACATATCTCATAGAAGCTCTAAATAAGGAAATAGCTATGTTCAAGGTGATGGCTTTCTTGGTTGCTTCGCTTGTCACATTCAGCGGTCTCATCGCGCAAATTACCGGAACACTTCTTGGACACGATGGGAAGTCGATGGCAGCTGCGAATATCGTCCTCACAAAACTTGGGAGCCGCAATCCCGACACAGCGGTGATCGCGGACAAGGACGGGAAATACTGCATCAAGGCAAGTTCACCTGGTATCTGGATGCTCACCTTCGCGGGTGTGAGTCACAACAGCCATCAGGTGGCGATTTATTTGGACAAGCCGGCCGAGATTCATCTCGATGTGCGACTTCAAACCTATGAATATGTCGATAGTCTCGATAAGGTAGGCGTCGAAGGTGATTTCAATAACTACAACATCCCCAATCCCACACCGATGCACCGGCAGCCGGATGGAACGTACACTGCCGAAATTGAAACGAAAGCGGATTCAATCATATACGAACTAGTCGGCATCACGAAGAACGGTCATACAATAAACGGAACACAAAGCGAAAGAACTGCTTACGATTGGCAGGGTGATTACTGGTCAGTCTTGACTCCATCAAACGGGAAGGTCAAGATCGTATTCGATCCGGCAAAACTTGTGAGATCGAATGAGCCGGTCAAGGTCGCATTTGCAGATACGCAATCGTTGGCAGCCCGGTTTGCCACCATCTACGGAGAGATGCAAGATGAACAGTCCGAGTTCTACAATGCGTTCAATAACTTTAGGAAGACTGGAAAAGACTTAGGGGAATTCAAATATGACTGGTCGAAATCGATCTCTGTCATCCGGGATCGTCTCGATAGTGAAACGAATGAGCTGCTGCGTCAAGAATTACTTTTGCGCTATCTCAATTTATCGGGGGTGGGTGTCGAAGTTGATACAAATTTGATCATGATCGTTCTCAAGGTCGACTCCGCATCTTCTCCTATCTGGCAGCTCGATCCGGGTCTTTACAGGTACAAAGATCCATACGGCTTCGCAAAATCAATGGCGCTTTTCAACGAATTTATGTTTGCGAGGCTGGTGATCTACGATAGCGCGAAAGCATTGAAATACTACAACTTACTTATCAACCAATACGGGGATATGCCTTACGGCAAAATGGCTGAAAGGTTTTCTCCGATCAGCAGGATCCGAGTACGTGCCCATGTGCCTGCTTTTTCCATCGCTTCACTTGAAGATTCCACAAAAATGTTCACGAACGAATCTTTCAGGGGGAAGTATTATATGATAGACTTCTGGGCGACATGGTGCGGGCCGTGTGTAGGCGAGATGGAAGCTCTTCACAAAGCATACGCGAAATTCAAAGACAAGAACTTCGTGATATTGAGTGTTTCTTTCGACGCGTCTCCTCAGGACGTGCTGAAGTTTCGCCAGGACAAATGGCAGATGCCATGGCTTCACGCATTCGCAGACCAGGGCTTCGACAGCAAAATGGCGAAGGATTTTGAAACCATCGGAATCCCGCACCCTATTCTTGTTGACACAGCCGGTACGATAGTGGCGACGGAAGAAGATTTGCGCGGCGAGAGTCTTGAGAAGACGCTTGAGAAATATTTAGGAAAATAGGAGGAACGGAGCTGCTTCGCGGAGGTGTAAAAGCTATGGTATCATGACCTCCACGAGGAAAATCAAATGTATCAACGCGGAGATGCCTATGAAAACAATTAAAGAAGGGCAGTTCGTTGACATGTTGAAAGGGTCTGGGATTGAAATTGATCTCCGATATCCTCAGTCGTCAGACTTGTCTTACGGCACTTACGACTATTCTCGTTTTTGGCTAGTTCCTCAGGAAGCTCGCAGAATCCCATACTTTGTAAAAACTATTATCGAATCAATCGATGAGTGGCAATTTGTCCACATATGGAAACATAGGGGGAGTTGGACAACGAAGATAAAAGGTGAACGGATAAATGATGATCTCCAGTCGATAATCTTTGCCGGGATAGGAATTCCGGATGCTACAGCAGATATAATTCTTCTAGATCGGAATGAATCTACCAGACTTATTGCGTTAATGTTTAATCAATTGGTATTTGGATGGGGCGTACAGGATGATATTTACATTATTCCGGATCATAGAAATGCTATAGTCAAAACAAGCCATCATAACGTGATTCACACGGAATTTCCGACTGAGACTCTATTGAACAAATTCATAGACTCAATGACCAAAGAAGGCTTCGATCTGCCGCGTGATATTCCCGATGCGACATTCAAAAGACCGAAATGGATGAAATCTAAAAATGGCTGACAGGATTTCCCGAAATCACGCGTGGCAATTGACAGTAGGGGCACTTCTGGCTGCTCTTATTATCTCCATTTTCATTCCCATCCCTGCTGACCGGCTGTCTCCATTGCCGGTGGTGTCTCTCAGGATTACAGATCGAAATGGAGTTACGCTGCGCGAGGTTCTGTCCGATCAGGAAGGTCGTGCATATTGGCTGCGCTGGAATGAGATTCCGCCGAATCTGGTGAAGGCAACAGTCGCGGTCGAGGATTCACGCTTCTACGTGCATCCCGGCATCGACCCGATTTCAATTCTAAGGGCGACCTACCAGGATTTAAGATCCCTGCGATTTGTCTCCGGCGGCTCAACAATAACGCAGCAAGTGGTCAGGAATATATATCACATTCCTCATTCCATTTTCGGGAAGATCATAGAGGCATGGTACGCACTCCGCCTCGAGAGGACGTTGTCGAAACAGGAGATACTGCTCCAGTATTTCAACCGCGTCCCTTACGGCAACGGGACATTCGGTGCAGAAGCTGCGTCGCGTTTGTACTTCGACAAGCCGGCCAGTCATCTTTCTCTTGCCGAAGCGGCTTTCATGGCTTCGCTTCCGAATTCTCCGTCGGTCAGCAACCCATATCGCTCGATGCGCCGCGCACTTGAAAGGAAGCAATTCATTCTCAAGAGAATGTATGTGGAAAAAGTAATCGACGAGAATGAGTATGATGAAGCCGCTGCCGAGCCGATAAACGTCGTCGAGCCACAACGACACTTCCGCGCACCTCATTTCACCGAGATGGTCTTGAAAGCAATCCCCGAAGAAAAACGGCCGACCGTTTCTGTGGTGCGGACGACGCTCGATTACGATGTTCAAAATGCCGTGGAGGCATTCTTGAGAGGCCATATCGCGTCGCTTCGCCGCAAGCATGTAACAAACGGATCAGTTATTGTGCTTGATAATTCTTCGGGAGACGTGATTGCTCTCGCCGGTTCGGTTGACTTTTTCGATTCGACGCACGACGGTCAGGTGAACGGCGCGCTTTCACTCAGGCAGCCAGGCTCAACGCTCAAGCCATTTACGTACGGCATTGCACTAGAAAGCGGACTGACTCCATCAGATATTCTTCCCGACTTGCCATATTCGGTCGGTGGAGAAGATGTGGCGGGAGCACGATTCAGTCCCGAAAACTATGATAAAAAATTTCACGGCCCGGTTCGGGTGAGAACGGCTCTGGCGTGTTCGTACAACGTGCCTGCCATCCGGGTTGTGGAAAGAGTGGGAGTCGATGCACTTCTAAATCGGCTGCACGACGCGGGTTTCGCTTCGCTCGACAGGCCCGCTTCTTACTACGGGTTTGCACTTACGCTCGGAGATGGGGAAGTGACATTGCTGGAGCTCGCACGAGCCTACTCTGCGCTTGCAAGGGGTGGGATTTTTCGGAATGAGAGGATAATTATTGACGAGCGAGATCTGTCCGGCGATACGACGCGTTTCGCAAAATCCGACAGTGATGTCCAGGTTTTTTCTCCTCAGGTCTCTTACATACTCACGAATATGCTCAGCGACAACGATGCGCGGATCCCGGCTTTCGGGGTTGATTCGCCGATAAATTTCCCGTTTGAATGCGCCGCGAAGACCGGAACATCTAAAGACTACAAGGATAACTGGACTATCGGATTTACTCCACGGTGGACAGTTGGTGTCTGGGTTGGGAATTTCGACGGCAAGCCGATGAGGAAGGCCTCGGGAATAACTGGTGCCGGTCCGCTGTTCCATGATATCATGCTTTACCTTGAACAGCGCGGAACAGGCGGAGATTTTCGACGTCCCCCCGGCCTTGTTGAGATGAACGTGTGTCCGGCTTCCGGACTCTTACCGAACAAAAACTGTCCAGGCACGATGAGAGAAATTTTTATCGAGGGTACCGAGCCGATGGACAGCTGCGATGTGCACAGGCTTTACAAGATTGACCGGCGCACGGGCACACTTGCGGATGCATCCACGCCAAAGCAATTCACCGGAATGAAGCTTTTCGAAGTTTTTCCGCCGGTTTTCGACGAATGGGCATCGGAAGAAAAAATTCCGAGACCGATCCACAAAGCGGATATGCGACATATCGTGATGAACGACCGAGGCATCGTTGATCCCGGTGAAAGCGAGCACGCTTCAAAATCGGCCGACCCGGATTTCGCGATTACACTTCCCGAAGACGGCGCGATCTACAAGATTGATCCGGTCCTTCGCCGCGAATTCCAGACAATCAAGGTTACTATCGCTGCCGGCGTGCCGTACCATGATGTCGAGCTTGTTGTGGACGGAAAAGTTCTAGACCGGCATCTAGGTTCCAGTTCATACAATTGGAGTTTAGAGGAGGGTGAGCATTCGTTTCAACTCATCGGCGAAAAGGACGGAAAAATTGTCAAGAGTAAGGTGGTACACGTAAGGGTATTCTCGTAGGCACGCGTGAGCTCCGCACGCTCCGAAAAGAGGCCTATCTTTGTTTGAACGCGTCGAATCGGATTGTCACAACGGTTCCTTTTCCCCGATGGCTGTCTATTGTGATTGCACCGCTGTGTTCCTGTACTATTCTTTGAGTAACGGCAAGCCCCAGTCCTGTTCCTTTGCCGGGTTCTTTTGTTGTGAAAAAAGGCGTGAACAGTTTCCCGAGATTTTCAGGCGTTATTCCTTCGCCCGTGTCCTCTATGGCGATGGCCACCTTTTTTGCGCTTCCTTCCTCTGTCGAAGTTTTTATCAGAAGCATTCCGCCCTTGTTCATCGCCTGGTAAGCATTGATGATGATGTTCAGGAAAACCTGATACAGGAGTGCTGGGTCTCCATAGACTTTCGGCAAATCATTTTCGAAAGCTGTTTTTATCTCGATTCCGTTTTTTGAAAATTGGAGCCGTACAAATTCGAGAACATTAGCGATGACGGAATTGAGATTGACGGGCTGAAGCGAAAGGATTTTAGGGCGTGCGAACTCCAGGAGTTGTCTGATCAGCACCGATATTCGCTTTGTCTGCTCAATGATGGTGGTCAATCCTTGATAACTGTCGTCGGATTCTTTCATGTCCATCTGGATGAACTCGGCATTTCCCGAAATTATGTTGAGCGGAGTTCCGATCTCGTGGGCTATTCCGGCAGCGAGCTGTCCGATTGTGGCAAGCTTCTCGGTTTGGATTATCTGCTGCTCGAGATTTTTTCTGTCGCTCATGTCGGATTCTATTCCCATATAGCCGATTTTTTCGTCGTTGAGAAAAATCGGAGTTATGCTGAGCCATACCGGGATCTCGGCGCCGTCCTTCCTGCGGTTTATTATTTCCCCCTTCCACTGGCTGAATTTCGAGAGTGAATCCCACATTTGCTTGTAGAACTCACGCGTGGAATGTTTGGACTGAATTAAGGCAGTGGATTTGCCGACGGTCTCTTCGCGCGAGTATCCGTAAATTTTTGTGAATGCATCGTTGACCTCAATGATGGTCCCATCGACGTTCGTGATGATGATCGCATCGGTGGAATGTTCGAACGCACTGTGGAACAGCTCGAGCCGCTCTTTGAGAGAATCCTCGATAGAATTTTCTTGCCTCACCCAGTAAGGCTCCTCCTCCTTTGGTTCACACTATTCTGCCAGAGGTGCGACACTTCGCGCCCCTTTCATATACTAAACTGTTCTCGAAAAAATCGGTTTCTCTTTAATCATTTTTGCGAGATATGAATCGAATGCCATCGCGATATTTCTTATGACCAGCCTTCCCATCCCTTTAACGATTATCCGGTCGCCTGTCAACTCAAGCAAACCGTCGCGCAAGAATTCTTCCAGCTTGGGGAATGTTCCGGAAAAATAACGATCAAAATTAATCTCGAATTTTTCTTCGACCTCGCGCTTGTGAAGTTCCATATCGCACATGAGCCGCGTGATGACATGCTGCCTGATGACATCGTCATCGGTCATTTCATAACCCAGCACCGTCGGAAACCGATTCCCGTCAATGGCTTTGTAATAATCGTTGAGTGATTTGTAGTTCTGTGCATAAACATGGTTGAATTGGCTGATCGCGGAGTTCCCGAAAGCGTACAGGTCGGCGCCGGCGTGAGTAGAATATCCCTGGAAATTCCGATAAAGCGTCTTCTTCTGCTGTGCGATGGCCAGTTCGTCGTCCGGTTTTGCGAAATGATCCATGCCGATGTAAACGTATCCCGAATTTGTCAGGAGCTCGATCGTCATCTTCAGGATTTCCAGTTTCACCTCCGGCAGCGGCAGGGTGTTCTTGTCTATTAACTTCTGGTGAGGCTTGAGCCATGGTACATGTGCGAAATTGAAGACCGCAATCCTTTCCGGCGATATCTCGATGATCTTTCTCAGGCTTCTTTCAAAAGATTCGAGTGTTTGGTACGGTAGCCCGTAAATCATGTCGAGGTTGATGCTTTTGAACCCGAGCTTCCGGCTCCAATCAACCGCATCTCTTGTGATTTCTTCCGGCTGAATCCTATTTACGGCCTCCTGGACTTTTATTTCAAAGTCCTGAACGCCCATGCTGGTACGGTTGAATCCTGATTCGCGGAGGGCCTGCATATGTTCAAAGGTCAGGCCGCGAGGGTCGATCTCGACGCTTGCTTCGATGTCATCGGAGAAAGTGAAATGTTCTTTGATGGAATTTGCCAGCGAGACAATTTCGTCCGGGTCGAGATAGGATGGTGTGCCGCCGCCCCAGGCAAGCTGCCCGACTCTTCTATTTTTATTGAAATAAGGCGCGGAGAGCTCCATCTCCATTTTCAGGTACTTCAGGTATTCGGCGATTCGTTCACGGCTGTGAGTTATGAGCATATTGCATCCGCAGAAATAGCAGAGCGTGTCGCAGAACGGAATGTGGTAATAAAGAGACATCTCGGCGTTGCTGCCAGCGGAGTTGTTTCCCTTCAAGAAATGAAGAAAATCGTCGGCAGTGAAACTCGAGCTGAATGCCGGTGCGGGAGGATAACTGGTGTACCGAGGGCCGGGTCGATCGTATTTTTTTATTAACTCTAAGTCAATATTGTTTAATGTGCTCATTCAATATCTTTGCAGGCATACATTTATATACTCGTAACAACAAAAAATTAACGTCTGAGTGTTCCAAGGTCAAGGAAATCAAAAACGATTACTGGAAAAACCGCCAAGCGGCTTTGTTTTTGACCTTTGACTTTTGACTTCCGGTCTTTAGTTTATATGAGTCTTGAAGAGAGAAGCTACAACGTGCATTATCATCCCGCGAAAATATTGATCACGAGCAGTTTCATGATGATGATGACGATTTACTTAGTCATCGGGTCTCTTTGGGTGGCGTTCGGTCTGGCCTTTGAGCTCACTCTGGTCGAAGAACATCAGTCTTTTGAGATCGTTATGACTTCAGTTTCGATTTTGTGGTCGGCGGTAAGCCTGATAATTTCGCTGTACTTCATCAATCAGGTCCGTAGAATTATGAAAAGAGTAAGGCATGAAGGAAAAACTTGAGAAGATAAAAGCCCGCTATGAAGAACTCACAAATCTTCTGTCGGACTCTACCGTAATTTCAAATCAGGAAAAATATAGAGAGTTGAGCAAGGAAATCAGCGAACTAACCGCCCTCGTGAAAGCTTACGATGAATTTTTGAATTTGGAGAAAAGTCTCAGAGAGACGCGCGAGCTTTCCGATAACGCAGAAGACAACGAGATGCGCCAGCTTGCCAGGCAGGAGTCATTAGACCTGGAAGAAAAACTCTCCGAGAAAGAGGAGACACTGAAGGATCTTTTGATCCCGAAAGATCCCAATGACAGCAAAGACGTGATTCTGGAGATTCGGTCCGGTACAGGCGGAGAAGAGGCGGCGTTGTTTGCAGCGGACCTTTACCGCATGTACAGCAAGCTCGCTGACAAGCGCGGATGGAAAATGGAGACTATGGATTTCAACGACACCGGCATCGGGGGGTTCAAGGAGATTGTAGTCGGTGTCAGCGGGAAAGACGTTTTCGGCGATTTGAAATATGAGAGCGGCGTGCACAGAGTTCAGAGAGTTCCCGTCACGGAGGCAAGCGGCAGGATCCACACATCGGCGGCAAGCGTGGTGGTCCTAGCTGAAGCGGAAGACGTCGAAGTCGAAGTTAACCCCGATGACTTGCGAATTGATGTTTATCGCGCGGGCGGGCACGGCGGACAAAATGTAAACAAGGTAGAGACGGCGATCAGGATCACGCACATCCCCACCGGAATAGTGGTTCAATGCCAGGATGAGCGGAGCCAGTTCAAGAACAAACAAAAGGCGATGAAGATACTTCGCGCTCGGCTTTACGATACCATGGTACAGCAGCGTGACTCCGAAATCGCTGCGAAACGGAAGACCATGGTGCGGAGCGGCGACAGGAGCGATAAGATTCGCACTTATAATTTCCCGCAAAATAGAGTCACGGATCATCGTATCAACTATACAATCTACGATCTTCACTCTGTGCTTGACGGCAATCTGGACGAGCTGATCGAGCAGCTGAAACTTGCCGAGCATACACAACAGCTTGAGGCATCGCAAAAATAAAAACGACCGGCAAAGGTCACCCGCATCTTTTCGCTCCTCGGGTTTTCCAGCTCCGCAGACCCTCTATTCCTCTAAATTTCCCATGACATTCAAGAGATTTAATCGGGATGAACGTGTTGCGCCTCGGCCTTAACGCAGGAAAGCCAGAGCGCAAATCGCAGCGGCCGCCGTCAGAATCAATGTTGTGAGAATACCGAAAATCGGTAAGAGGATCAAGCTTGCAACTAGAGAACCCACGCTTCCACCGATTAAGTCAGCCGAGTAAAGCCATGTCGCTGCTCTGTGTTGTTCTTCGACTCTGCTGCGGCTGACAAACGCGAAAATTCCCGACACAACGGCACCGTCCAGGATTAGCATCACCGATGTGCTTAGAAAACTGTTGAGGAAACCTAGTTCGATCGAATAGTAGATAATTACGTTTAGTATGCCGAGCCCAAGGATCGGCAACGTACCCAGCCAAGTCCGTTTTCTTGCTCCCGGCTCCGAAGGACCGAGTGACTTGTTGATAACCAATGCTCCGAGAGTAAGCCCGATCATGAATGTCATCAGAAGAATTCCGATATCCTGGTACAGGATGCCGTTTTTGCTCTGGTAATTCAGAAGTAGCACTATCTCCGATATCATCCCTGCTGAGCCGGCTAAGAACATCAGAACAAATCGTCGTGCCTTTGACCATCTCTTTCCGATCGCCACGATCGAAGCGACAATCATCGGGAACCAGAAAATCGGCGAACTCAGTAATTCAGCGATATGAAAGGCGCGTGCATCCGGCAGGGAGAACTCACCAAAAAACTTTGACAGCCATATTGAGATTGTGTAACCATAACAGGCGGGCCGAATGTCGGAATTGGGAGTAAATGACCCGGCAGAGAGGATTTTGTGTATTTCTCCAAACCTATCGTTAGTGTAGACATAATCGATGTACTCCGGTGTTACCAGCCTGGTATTGAGATTTCTGCCTCGGAATCGGTCGATGAGGACTGTCGGATCGGTGGTGAGTGTAGATTCTGATGCAATAAAGATATTTGTCATGCCGGGCAAGACTACCACACTGTTGAAAACGGATTCCAATGCACTGTAGATGCTCCCGTTTCTGCTCTGTAACTGAGGGGTCCATAAATTTTCAGCCGATGGAACTCGAAATGCTAGTGTACCATCTTGATTCAATTTCCTGGAACATTGTCCGAAAAACTCTTTCGTATAAAACCGGTTGTTCTGTGCAGATGTAGGCTCCGGCATCGCAACCAGTATTGCGTCATACAAATGGGGTTGATCGAGAAACCGTCTTGGGTCTTGATAAAAAATCTTCACTCGTTCATTGTCCAAGGACTTATTGATTTCCGAGGGAAGGTGATTTCGGACGATGTCTATGATGCCTTTGTTTATCTCAACGTAGTCAATCTCATTAACCGGTAGTTTCAACAATTCGGATATGATACCTTCAAATCCTCCGCCTAGAACCAGAACCTTCTCAAGTTTTGTTGCCTGCAAAGTCGACAGCTGAACAAACTCCTCGGCTGCGGTCGTTTCCGTTTCAAAAGAAAGAGCATCATTCTCGAAGATGTTTACCTGTTCTTCTGAGGAGGTAACAGTCACGCGGCTGTATGGTGTGTCCCGAGACTCGATCAGGTAAGGATGATTCCACGAAGTCATCCTTTGATCGATCTGGTGATCGGCTGCGAACAAAATGAGGACAACCGCGAAGCCGCCTGCCGACAGATACTTCTGCAGAGAAGATTTTTCTTCCCATGAATAGAGCAGCACAACACCGAGAGAAAATGCCGAGCAAATGAGTCCTGCAGAAATGTTTTGGAAACCACAGAACAATAAAAGGGTGGATGATAATCCGCCGAGAACGCCGCCGGCACTTTCGAGGGAATAAGCCTCCGCTAGAGTTCTGTTTTCGGCCAAAAATTTTCTGGCAGTGAACTGAAATAAAAGACCGGTGAGAATGCTCGACGGCAAAATTGCCAGCACCAATCCCGCCATTTGCAGCTGGAAGGGAAGATATCCGCCCGTCACGCCGCCGAACATTCTTCTAACACCGCGGATGAAGGCGATGTCGATCACGAGCACGGAGGCTATAAGGAGAAAGAGCATCCGGACATTTTTCTCTTCCGGTACGCGGGCGTGCCGTCCAAAGGCGGCACCGATCGCTGTACCGAGGAGCCAGAAACCGAGCGATAGAATATATACGAGCTCTATCCCGTAGAATGCCACGTCCAACTCCCGGAGAATTACAACCTGCCCGAGCATAGAGACAAAACCGACGGTGATCAGATAAACCGGCGATGAAGAAATTCTTGCCAGTTTAATGAAACTGCGACTCGCTGAAGACATCGGCCTGGAATGTAAACAGTTCGGCATCTTTCCAATCGCCTGCTTCCAATCCCGCTTTGAGGCAGAGCTGGTCAAGGAAGACTTCTTTGCTCCATCCGGTCTCCGTTGCCACCTGCGGAAGAAACACAGCCTGACGGTCTCCTTTCCTGACAATTACCCCGTCGCGTCCGAGGACAATCTCATCGGCATTCTTCACCTGTGTGAGAGGAGTCAGGACGGAGATTTCGATTTCCACTTGCGGCAGTTCCTGTTCAGTCAGTGGATTGAAGCGTGTGTCGTTGAAAGCAGCTTGAAGTGCCATCGAACCGACGGTAGTGCTCAACGGTCTATCCCCTCTCATCTGTCCGATGCAGCCCCTAAGATCGCCGTGTTCTGTCAGTGTCACGAAGGCGCCTCTCTTCACTTTCAGGAGCGGGTTAAGGCCGCGCGGCAGCGGCACGGTAGCAGTTGAAAAATATTGTTCGAGAGTTTTCCGCGCATAATTTAATAGTTCTTTCTTGTCTGATGGACTGAGCGTGTAGGAAGGATTGATCATGAGGGTATCCGGATCAGCCGGCGGAGTCGGTCTGCCGATCCCGATTTCGACTGAGCCATATCCGACAGTACGATCACTGCTTCCAACCGGATTGTACCCGGAATTGCTGTAGCTGACTATCGACGCGCAGTTGGCGCCAAGCTCCTTCGCAGCAGCCATGGCAGCCAGGATCGGCGCCTCACCGCAGGCACACGTCACAAGTTGAGGAATATTCTGTTCGAGCTGTTCATCCATCACGGATTTTGTCTCCTCGAGGTCCAGAGCTACTATCGTTCTGAGAGTTCTGGCATCTACCTTTATGGCGTCATCGAATCTCGGATAGTGCGAAAGATCCGAGCTTGCGACTATCAAAGCCTTCTTGCCTTTCAAGATCTTCGCGAGCACTTGACCGAATTTTGTACACATCTTGATGTCCGGTTCGCCTACGATGATCGGCAAGATCTTTGCGTGAGGGAATAGATATTTTACGAAAGGTATTTGAACCTCGATGGAGTGTTCCTGGGCGTGAACGGCGAGGTTTGCGGTTACGTCCGGATCTTCTCTTATCAGGTCCCCGGCTGCTTTGTCGTCCACCTCAACCGGACCGATTGGAGTTCCGAATGCCCCTTTGGGATAAACGGATATGCCGCTGAATCCTGCCGTCGTATGATTCGTTCCGAGCACTACAATCATGTCATATTGATTTTGTCTCACCTGATTATATCCGTCGGCCATGATCTGGCCTGCATAAATATATCCGGCATGGGGCACGATGATGGCGATGGGTTTATTGTCCTCGGCAGGTTTTGCATCCCTCAGAAATGATTTGATTGCGCTGGTCAACTTTGTCGAGTCCGCCGGATAAAACTTGCCGGCAAAAACCGGTTGCCTTATTGAGTCGGTTTGATAATTACTCGGAGCGGGCTTCTCGCCTTTGCAGGAGCCGGCGAGAAATAGAAAAATAACACCATAAAAGATTTTCTTCATACTTGCTCTCCTGAATTTCAATTGCCCATCTTCATGCGAATCTTTCTTGCATTTGAAAAGTAAAGACGCGGTCCGAAATTCATTTCCAGACACCTGCAATGGTATGACCGCAGTATTCACATCGGCCGTCTTTCACGTGATTTTCCGTCACGAAGAAGCCGCTCCTGTTTATGACCAACTTTCCACACGATGGACAATAGGTGGCGTTGCCCGGGTGACCGGGAACGTTCCCGACAAACGCATAGTGAATTCCTTTCGACATTGCAATTTCTCTTGCTCGTTCCAAGGTGGAAATAGGGGTCGGCGGCAGGTTAAGAAGTTTGTAGTCAGGATGGAATCTCGTAAAATGTAGCGGCACATCGGGACCGACTTCTCCAAAGACCCAGTTTGCTAGGTCATCCATCATTTTGTCGGAATCGTTCAACGTAGGAACGACTAAGTTTACAATTTCCAAATGGACCTTGCTTCTCGAGACTTGCTTTATGCTTCGCAGGACCGGCTTCAATTCCGCGTTAGAGACTTTGTGATAAAAATCCTCGCTGAATCCTTTCAAGTCAATTTTTATGGCATCCAGGACGTCGCACATTTCCTGCAAAGGTTGCTCGTTCATGAAACCGCAACTCACGAGCACACTTCTTAAGTCCGCTTTTCTTGCCGAGCGGGCTATGTCGGTCAGATACTCGATGAATACGGTCGGTTCATTGTAAGTAAATGCTATGATGGGAGCCTTTTCAGAGCTTGCACTACCCACGATTCCATCCGGTTGAACAAAACTCACGGGAAAGTCTTCGGGTTTCGCCTGCGAGATTTCCCAGTTCTGGCAGAACTGGCATGATAGGGGACAGCCGGCGGTTGCCAGAGAATATGCCTGGCTGCCGGGAAGAAAATGATAAAACGGTTTTTTCTCGATCGGGTCGACATGGATAGCTATCGGTCTTCCGTAGACGAGACTTCTAAGTTTTCCGTCAACGTTTACTCTCGCCCTACATTTTCCCGACTCCCTCTCTTTTATGACACATCCTTGTGCACACAAGAGACACTTTACGATTTTTTGCCCATGATCGAATTGAGTTAAGCCCTTAAGTTCAGATGGGGAAGCGTGGCATGTTGAACAATCGACGCTCTCTGATTCCGTTGAAAGCCAGTATCGAGCAAGAGGGGCATCTTTATAGAGATTCTCTCTATAATCGATTTCGTGACTATGCTCTATCCAGCTGAACAACTCTCTGAGCAGCTGTGGAGATGACAGCGCGACGCAAGAGCCTCCGATAATCAATCCGGACTTTGAAACAAATTCCCGCCTGGAGAGATTCTGTGCGTTCATTATCTAAGTCGGTCTCCTTATCAAGACATCACCCAGCTTCCGAAAACAGAGCGTTATTCGGATTATTTCCTGTCGCCATGTTCCCTGATAGATTGTGAATTGGTACCCACAGTTCCGTCTGCACTACGACAAAAGTCTAACTGTCTTTTATTTAATTGTCAAGCCGGAAGGATAAGTGGAGTGGCAATCAATGCGACTAACGCGGCACATCTTCTTCAAAGCAGTCGATTGCCATTCCCGATTCGTCATGTTCTATATAGCGCGAAACACAATACAGATATTCTCGCCCCTTATTTTAAGAACACAGCCTTTAGTGTTCGCCTTTGCTCTATCCCGGCCTGGACAAAATCTATCGTGATGAAGTAGGTCCCGGACGAAAGATTCGAGAAATCTACCGCAACGTCATTTTTCCCTTTATGCAAACTTATCTTTTCGTTTCTGACTAACTTACCCGTAACCGAATACACGAAAAGACCAGCCCGCGATGGAGAGGATTGAAGGTTTATACTAATATTAGTAGCCGGGTTGAACGGATTCGGGTACGGTCCGGAAATGGAGAACGTCGATGGTTTGTTTTCATGGACAATATCCGGAGTTTGGAATCCTGCATCGACCCATGCTGAATACACGAGAGAGGCAAGCGAGACTGATGCATCCTGCAATTGCGAGATGGTCATGGCACCTAATCTCGTCCACATGAGCTGATAATAGAGATTTGAAGATGTATTCCCCGCCGCAGCGGTTGCCGAATCGTCCGCATCGTCTATCATCTGGAATTTCGAGTTGGACTGATAAATAACCTGAAACGCAAAATCTAGGACATTTGGAATATAGTGAGCCGTGTCGGCAGCGATCGTAATTTGATTTGAGTAATCATTGATCATGGTCGTCTCATATCGAGAGTGGACTCCCTTTCGATTGTAAGTCTCGGTGCAATGCAACGGCTGATGCGCGTCCCCGATGTAATGGCCAAGGTCGGCAACTATCCTGTTTGCATTTGTCGTATCATGTTTTTCCAGGAAGGAGACTAGGGAATCGTAATCCGATTTTATTGCCCAGGGGAGAACGCCGTTTTTATAGACGGTTGAAGATCCGTACTCGGCAATCAGCGAATCGAGGTCATGCGGGAACCAGCTCGAATGAAACTCCGGGTAATAATCGATGTCTATGAAATGCCGCGGAGCTTCGTTCGGATCCGAGCTCTTGCGGTTGTCGGCATCGGAAGCATGGGCAGCGTAATACGAAGTGTATTGTGCAAACCACAATGTATCTACGGGGAAATGAATTGTAAACGATTGATTTATTATCTTGTGCCCTTCTTGTCCCCATCCGAATGCCGACGACGAATATAGGGTAAGAGAAACCGCAAGCGCAAAATGTATTCTTCGCTTCATCACTCCTCCAACAAAGATTTTGTTTGCAAGGTAAAGTCCCTTCGGCAATTCCGTCGACGGCCGATCTTCTTGAATTAAGTTTCTACGATACTAAATATAATCAATCACCAGACGGAAGTGGAAGGGATGGGTAGTATCCTAATTTCGCGCAAAGTCGCAGCTCAATACTTCTCATTTCTCTATCTTACTTCATCAAGACCAGTTTCTTTGTCGATTCAAATTTCTGTCCGTCGTTTCCCAATGCAGCAATCCGATAGAAATACACTCCGCTTGCAAACCTGTCCATGTTCATAACTTCGTTGTATCTTCCGGCGTTCATCGTTCCATAATGATCCTCACGCACTTTCTGTCCGAGTACATTGTAAATATCCAGTGTCACGTTCGATTGCTCCTTGAGATCGAAGCGTATCGTGGTAGACGGATTGAACGGGTTCGGATAATTTTGGTAGAGGGCATATGTCTTGGGAACGTTCACCGTAACAGAAAGAGTGGTCAAGTCTTTGATAGATCCATTCGTTGATACGCTTTGGATCTCATACTGGTAGGTCGAGCCTGGGGTAACGTGGTCGTCCGTGAAATTGTACGCCCTCCCCGCGCTGCTGGTTCCAACTCCCTTCAGATTGTTATTGCTAGCGTAGCTCGATACGAGTTTGAAGGATGTTGTACCGGGATCCTTTCGTAAAATATTGAAACCGGCATTACTGACCTCCGATTGTGTTCTCCATGTGAGCGTCACGGATCCTGCGTCAGCCGTTGCAAGGAACTCGGTCGCCTGTACCGAAAGAGGGACATCGCTCGGCCTGACGGCAAACGGGTAAGCTGTTATACTGCCGATAATCGGGCTGCTTGTTGGACCCGTATTTATGGAAGTAGCATCCTCTCCGTCAGTTGCAAGGGCGTAGAGAACGTGCGTTCCCAACGTGAGAGTGCTCGAAGTGCCGGTGTATGGTCCGACGCCACTCGCCTTCTGCCATGTGCCTTGCCAGGTATCCGTCGCATAGTAGACGGCTTGCACGGGAGGAGCGGTTGGCGTGTAAGTGCTGGCAGCATTGAAAGTGAACGTCGGGGTCGCGCTCGAAGTCTGGTCGTTGGTGAGCGGGGTTATTGTAGTCGTAAGCGGGATAGCCTGAGAATTCTCTTCAGATATGACCGTCTCATTATTGCTGCCGACGTTCGCGACATATATTTTATTCGTGACCGGATTAACAGCCACGGCAAACGGAATCGCTCCGGCGATCACCGGGGTTGTTTTAAACGTCGCGGCAATAAAGATCGCCGTGTTACCCACGCCGTCGATCACGGTAACGGTATCGCTGGCATAGTTTGCCACGTAGATCTTGTTTGTAATCGGGTTAACAGCAACGGCAACGGGGTTTATACCGACAGGTATGGGTCTTGTCTTGTTTGTCGCACCGTCGATCACCGTAACGCTGGCGCTTCCGTTGTTTGCCACGTAGATCCTGTTAGTCACCGTGTTGATTGCAATAGCGTAAGGATTCGTCCCGACTGCCAATTGGGTTCCCCCCGCGACAGTATCATTTGTTGCCCCGTCGTACACGGTCACGTAGTTGCCGAGCGCTAAATAGATCCTGTTTGTCACCGGATTGACTGCAACGATAGAATTAATAATTCCGGGCCTGACTATCTTGGTCATGGTGTTCGTTGCACCATCTACCACGGTCATCCCATTCGTGCCCGGTACATATATTTTATTTGTCACCTGGTTGACCGCAACGGTGCCGGGGTTACCCCCTGTCGTCAGGAGTGTGGTATCGTTCGTCGCCCCGTCAATCACTGTCACCGTCCCGCCGTCGTTCGCCACGTAAATCTTGTTCGTAACCGGATTTACCGCAACGGCCGAAGGAACGAGCCCGGCGGAGACCAGCGTGGTATCGTTTGTTGCTCCATCGATTATCGTCACGTTTTTGCTGTAATGGTTTGCCACGTATATCTTGTTCGTAACTTGGTTTACAGCGACGGCCTCTGGACTCCTCCCGGCGGGAACCGTGGTAGTGGCGTTTGTTTCCCCGTCGATAACGGTTACGCTGCTGTCTCCGTCATTCGGCACGTAGATCTTATTCGTCACAGGGTTGATCGCGACGGCATCGGGTCCCGATCCGCCGGGCACGGCGGTTGTCGCGTTTGTTGCCCCGTCAATTACCGTTGCGTTGCTCGCGAGGTTATTCGTCGTATAGATCCTATCCGTGACGGGGTTGACTGCAATAGCGTAAGATGGATATCCTGATGACACGGTGGATGTTGTCTTCGTCGCGCCATCGATGACCCTCACGCCACCGCCATCGTCCGCCACATAGATCTTATCCGTCAGCGGGTTAACTGCCACTCCATAAGGCAGCGAGCCGCCGGAAACCATGGCTGTGTCGTCTGTTGCCCCGTCTATGATAGTCACTTTGTAATTGTTGACGTCCACGACATAAACAGTATTGGTTACGGGGTTGACTGCAAGCGAAGAAGGGCCGCTGCCCGCGGGCACAAGCGTGGTGTCATTTGTCGCGCCGTCGATAACTGTCACGTTGTTACTGGCGGAGTTTGTTACATATATCTTGTCGGTGACCGGATTGACCGCCACCCCGAAAGGGTTTGAGCCGGCTGCTACGAGCGATGTATCGTTCGTCATTTCGTCGATGACTGTCACGTTACTGCTGTTGTAGTTTGCCGCGTACACTTTTTTCGTCACCGGATTGAGCGCAATGGCATCGGGGTTCGATCCGGCAGGTACGATCGTCGTGTCGTTTGTCGCTCCGTTGATCACCGTTACTGTATTATCGCCGTAGTTCGCCACATAGATCTTATCCGTCACGGGATCGACTGCAATGGCATAAGGACTAGCACCGGCAGAGACGTCGACTGTATCATTTGTTGCCCCATCGATTATTGTCACATTGTTGCTGCCGTTGTTTGCCACATAGATCTTGTTGGTGATGGTGTTAACCGCGATAGCAAGGGGACTCGTTCCGACCGGAACTGTGGTGGTGTCGTTTGTTGCCCCGTCTATCACCGTTACGCTGCCGCTGCCGTTGTTCGCGACGTATATCTTATTCGTCACCGGGTTGACCGCCACCGCAATAGGAGTTGTCCCGACATCAAGCATGGCGGTCACAGTCTGCGCAAAGACCGTTGCTCCCGTGGGAAGAAACAAAAGCAAAGCGTAGATTGCCAGCCGCCGCAGCGTCGGCAATCCGCGCATTAATCTGTGGGAAAAAGTTTTTACGGTACCGCTTAACATGGTCGAACCTGTAGCCTTAGGTTGCATCTTGCACTCTCCTCCAAAATTTGGTTGATGAACTCGATCTCTCCTCGCTGTTTAACGCCAGCAAAGCAGGATTCAGGATGAAGCATCGTAATATGCTTCTTCCCGGTTGAAATGATGTCTTGTATAGGAATAAAGATGAGGGTTGAACGGACGCCCTAGAGCGAGAACAGGCAAAAGCTAATGGAAACTCCTGGCGTTTCTCAATCTAGTCCTACTAAATTTGTCAACATATTTTTCCGTTTCATGGTTCCCGGAAGCCATGGATTCTCACACGACCATGGCGATGTTTTGTTGATCGACCGCCAAAGAAAGTGACCGCTACTTTCCTGAGGATGCAGCTGTCATTCCAACTTGCCTACTTCATTAATACTAATTTCTTTGTCGAAACAAACTTCTGCCCGTCATCGCCCGTTGCTTTGATCCGGTAAAAGTACACGCCGCTTGCAAATTTGTCCATGTTAACGCCCTCGTTGTATCTTCCCGGGCTCATGTTTCCGTAATTGTTTTCTAATATTTTTTGTCCGAGTGTGTTATAAATATCGAGAGTCACCATCGAAGCCTCTTTCAAATCGAACCTGATCGCGGTGGACGGGTTGAACGGGTTCGGATAATTCTGGTAGAGGGCATAGTCCTTCGGAACATCAACAGTGACCCATAAGGTATTTAAGTCCTTCGTCGTACCGTTTATGGATACGCTCTGAATTTTGTATTCGTAAGTCATGCCTGACTGAATTTTTGCATCCGTAAAACTGTAGGCCCTGCCCGAGGTGCTGGTTCCTAATCCTTTTAAGTTGTCGTTGCCGATGTAGCCCCCGATGAGCTCAAAGAGAGTAGATGCAGAATCTGTAGGCACAGACCGGAAACCATCGGAGCGCAGGATGTTGAAACCAGCATTATCTACTTCAGATTGTGTTCCCCATGTGAGAGTCACCTTGTCATAATCTGCTTTTGCGACAAACGAAGTTACCTGTACGTACAAGGAATGATCGCCGGAAGAACCCATGGTCCAGTCGGAAAAGCCGTTAACATTCAACGTAATCTGCCGCGGGTCACCACTTACACTAAACGGTCCTGCATACGCTTGCCAACCGGAACCTTCGTTCCGATATACGATGACATGGTTAGTATCCACGCCATTGTCGAAGTCTCTGAGCCAGCTGAAGGTGACAGTCCTTCCACTTGCAGGCTGATGGTCTACAGTAATCTGCCATGTAGTCGCTATGCCGGAATCGCCGCCTGAAGTAACGATTCCTCCGCTCCCCGTCTTTCTTGTGAATCCGACATTTCCGAGATTGTCGCTTCCGGGCTGAATAAGGAGACCAAGTAAGTGCAACGAATCTGTCCCGATATCCCTTGGAGCAACTTCGACCGTTCCTATGATTTTTCCGCTTGAAGTCTCATTTGGATTTTGTGCCGATGTATCGAACACTATTTTACTGCTATCGCCGATTACAATGTTCCCGTTTGTGAGATTTAAGTTCCCTGATACGGTTAAGTTCGACGACAAAACCAAACCGCCGCTGTCGACTGAGATAGAATCGAATACAGGCGGCGTGGCAAATTTCACTATCACATTCTTAGAGGCATGAAATTTTCCTGAATGAATTCCTGCCATTACGTTAAGTGTATCGCCGCTACTCAGAGCATTTACTGCACTGTCTATGTCGCTGTTTGTGCTCCATACCCATGCGGAAGTGTGAGGATCCCCCGCGTAATTTTTATCCCACCAGGGAGAATAATTAATGCCATCGCTCACCATATCGCCGGATGCAGAGAAATTGGTAGCCGCATTATATGGGCCGTCTGCAGAACCGAACCAGTTGCCGATTGCATTGACAGTCACGCCGGACAATACATTCGACAAGCCGGATTGAGTATTTGTGTATATGGCCGCGTTACTAACTTCTATATTTACGGGTGACGTATTAAGTAATGATTGTGCCGGCGGATCCCAATAATTCGGTGCCGGCGGGTTGGCCACCTCGCCGAACCTTATGCCTACAGTATTACCTGTAAAAGTTCCTCCATTCACCGTGACTCCGTCCAACGTCGCACTCGGAGAAATCGCGTCGGTTCCCGTTCCACGTGCTTTTACACTGAGCCCTGCGCCGGCATATGACCCGATTCCATTACCCGTTACCGTCAAGTTGTTAAAGACAAGATTCTCATAGCTGCCGTATTTAAGAGTTACGTCGATGCCTGCGTTGTTCCATGCCCAATAATACGGAGACCGGGCAATGTTACCGTTATTGCTAACCGTCACGTTGGTAAAGATTGCATCGGATAACTTTTCAGTGTAAAATCCTTTTACGGAATTACTGTCAAAAGTAGTATTGTTCATCTGCATATACTGCACCGTAGATGGGTTGGTGGCATCATTAAAAAATACCATCCCATAAGTCATGTCCCTGAATTCGCAGTTATTCACTACAAAGTGGGTCAGACTCGTAGCCCCATCTATTGCGACTCCCCACTCGTTAGACGATGAAGGCGAGACATGCGGATTTGCCTGACCCGGCGTATCGCCGCTTACATTACCGATGATGCGGACATTGTCTAGCTCCACATAGGAATAAGATGCCACATAATCTGCTGCTGCTGTGCCGGGCTGCAGAATAATTCCCGGACGTGGGTACCCGATGTTCGGTCCCGGGTTTATTTGCAAATCTTTGATCAAAACAGGATCGTTGCTGTCGGTTCCGGATGCACTTAATATTATGTTCGGCCTGTAGCCGGTACCGTATGTCACGCCCGCAACATCCGGGAGCTTGGTGAAGTCGGTTTGTGCGCCGGTGTTTTTGAGGAGTGTTCCGTCGCCGCCGCTTCCCGCCCCGAGAAGTGAGACCCGCTTGTTGATATTGAAAGTTTCGTCGAATGTGCCTGCCGTTATATGCACCGTGTCTCCGTCAGTTGCGGCATTGACCGCGGTCTGTATTTTCATTCCGCTGCCGACTTGAAACGAACCGGTAGATATCTGGCGTATGTAAGAAGCGGTATCAGAGCCTGACAACGCCAGGTCCGCATACGTTGTAGCAATAGTTACCGCATGCGCCAGACTATCCGAATACCAGGTATAACCTGAGTACAAATTATTTTTTACGAAATAATCATAACCATTGATGTTTATGTTCGTGTTTGTAAGACCAAATTCATCCTGAGCATATATTTTGTTGGGTTCAGTTATAGTGCAGGTGGACCCGTCGATATTAATATTGTCCGATCCGCGATTGGCTTGGGTAGAACCCGAGCAATACACAGCCATGCCGCCCCATGCATTTCCACCGGTCGTTATGTGCGAGACACTGGCCCCATGGACGCCGCTTAAACTCATCCCGTTGCCATATGCTGCGTTTTGGGTTGTCACATAACTGATTGTCGCATTGTCCACACCATTTAAATCGACCCCGCTCCGGTTGCCGTTTTGCACGGTTATATGAGAGATCGTAATGTCACTTATAATCGACGGAGCGTTCGACACATGTATGGCATACCCCCCGCCTGCACTGGTCCCGGATTTCCCCGACACGAAGGGAGGGATTATTGTGAAATTGCTTAACACAACGTCAGAAGAAGATACAAGAATTCCCCAGTCTGTCTTACTGGCTGATGCATCGATTGTCGTGATACTCTCACCGGCTCCCAGAATAGTAAGACTCTTATTAACAGTCAGTCTTCCACTTTGCACGTACGTACCGGCAGCAATGTTGACTGTACCGTTCGATGTGACGGCATCGATACCGGCCTGAATGGCGTTGAGTGGTGTGAGCAGACTGCCTTGAGCGCCGGCAGAACCTGACGTTGCGACTTGAACTTGCGTGCGGTTGCACGTCACGTATGCCTGATCTTGAACAGTCCATCCGCTGTTGCTTGAGCTGTTGCCCAGGAGTGCCTGCTGCACGCCGGTCGGGGCCGCACCTCCCGGGTAAGGGTTAGCGTGAGTCGTAGTGCCGTCCCAGTATCCGTTGAGGTGAAGGTTGAGTCCCCACTCGTTGCCATATTGCCCTTGGGTGTTGCTGGCGATCGTGATTCCGCTGCCGTCCGTATATTGGACGGAGATCCCGGACTTAGTGTTCTCGATGCGGTTGCCCGTAATGGACCCGGTGTTATTGCGTCCGTCGACAAGGATGCCGTTGCGGACATCGTGGATATTGTTGTTCGTAATCGTAAAACCGGTCACGCCTTGCGACACGGCGATGCCGCGGCTAATGTTGCTGCCCCAGCTGTATGTAGTGTAAGACGACGACACCGGACCAGCGATTTCGAAGCCCTGAATCGTTACATCGTTCGTCGTAATGTCGAAACCGTTCACCGTAGAGTTGTTAGGAACGGAGATCATAGCCCCCGACTGACCAACCAGCGTGAGACTCTTGTTGATAGTAATGTCGGTGCCGGCGTATACCCCTGCTTTAACGTCGATCACGTCGCCATTCGCGCTGGCATTAATTGCATACGGTATAGTCTTCCATGGGTTGTCGGATGAACCGTTGCCGGAGATGTCGCTTCCGGTTGCACTTACATACCAATTTGTTTGAGCAAAGCTCATGCTTGCGGCAAGCAATAAAGTAAAAACTATGGCCCGCAGTGGTCTGAATACTTTTACATCAGCCAATACTATTCTATAACTTGCAGCCCTGTCTTTCACCATCTCCTTCTCCTTAATTAGATTTTATGAGATAATAGCTTCTTCCGGCTACGCTCTCCATCTACCATAGATCATGCTTAAAAAAATAATTATCCCGCGGAGCTCTCGCTGTTTTCTGGAATCATTCGTCGACAGATGCCATCGGCGGTTTCCGGGAAGAGGATTGGTAGCGCCATATCCTCTTCTCAAAACCTTAATACCGGTTTCACTCTAAGGATTTATTTCCAGCCCAGACATGAACCGGGAATAGGGTCCCTTTATAAACGCTATTTCATTAATACTAATTTCTTTGTCGAAACGAACTTCTGTCCGTCATTACCAACGGCGGCAATCCTGTAGAAGTAGACTCCGCTCGCATACTTATCCATGTCGACAACCTTCTCATATCTCCCCGCGCTAATAGTCCCGTAGTCATTTGCAAAGACTCTCTGTCCGAGCGTGTTGTAAATTTCAAAAGTCACCGACGAAGCTTGTTTCAAATCGAACCTGATCGTCGTCGACGGGTTGAACGGGTTCGGAAAGTTTTGGTACAAAGCATAGTTCCTTGGGACGTCAACTTTTATGAAAAGCGTTGTCAGATCTTGCTTTACTCCGTAGGTTGAAACGGTTTGTACTTTGTACTCGTACGTTATGCCCGATGTTACTTTGTTGTCTGTAAAATCATAACTCCTTCCTGTTGTGCTAGTGCCGAGACCTTTCAGACTGTCATCGCCTGCATAACTCGCAACGAGCGTGAACAACGTCGTGCCTGAATCCGCCCGGAGAATGTTGAAGCCGGCATTTTCAGTTTCCGATTGCGTCTTCCATGAAAGCCTGACCGAGCCGACGGCAGCAGTCGCCATGAAACCTGTCGCCTGCACTGCGAGCGTAACATCCGAGCCGGTGGTAAACGAATACGTGCTTGTGTATGCGCTCAAGCCGCCGCTGTTGAACGACTGCACACGCCAGTAATATGTCGCGTTTGGATTCAAGACCAGGGTGAACGAAGTATCGTCGGTGCCGCTGACCGAGTCATCGACCATGATCGCCGTGAAATTTGAATTTTGTGAAATCTGCCAGTGATAGCCTGAAGCCCCATCAGCTGGATTGATCTTCAATGTGGAGACTGTTGACTGATTCGTCGCGCCATCGGCAGGAGAGACGAGCGCGGGCGAAGATGGCACAGCTATGGTCGTGAACGAATCCGGGCCCGCGTATTCGCCTGCACCTCCAGAATCATCGAATGCCTGTACCCGCCAGTAATACTTTGTCCCGCTCGAAAGCATGACGATCTGTGTGGTATCGCCTAACCCGCTTATTGAGTCGTCGACCACAATCGCTGAGAACGCGAGGTCTGTCGACACCTGCCAGTGATATCCCGATGCTGCCGCCGCTTTATTTACCTTCAAACTGAGGGTTGTCGGCTGATCCGTTGCGTTGTTCGCCGGTGATGCGAGGGTTGGCATAGGCGGTGCTGGACTCCAGACGCTTATGTCGTCGATGTACCAGCCTGGAAATTCCACGACCGCATCCGACTGCAAAACAAATGCTATTCTAACAGTGTGTCCTGCATAAGATTTTAGAGACAAATCTCTCTCTGTCCACGATGAACCAACACTTCCGGTTTGATCGTCGATCACCGACCAGCTGCTTCCATTGTCGGTCGATACGATCACATTTGCAAAATCAAAGTCCGCCTCCACATAACCGTACTGGAAAAACGTCAGCCATAGGTTACCGTTCGTGGATACGGTCGGAACAGCTATCGGCGGCAGATACAGGGTATCTGAAGCATTAGGTTCATAAAAGCCAGTTGAATTATAATTTGTGCCGGCGCAATTTGAACCCGAATAAGCTGAAGGTGGTCCACTGGTTGGAGCACCGATATGCCAGCTGCCTGTCGTTGTAATCCCGCTGACTGTGCCATCAAAGTTCTGGAAATAGATGTTGGTAGTGGAGACCTTTTTCGGATTCGATGAAATTAGTCCATAGCGAAACGTCTTTGCACTCATACTACTTGAAAGAGGCTTACTGTAAAGGGGACTCCCTTTCTGCAGCTCTACCTGAGTGTTTTGAGCAAACACAACCGACGTAATCAACGCTATCTGAAGCATTGATAAAAATAGTTTCGAGATTTTCATTCGATAATAGTTTCTCCTTTTGGTTTAGTTAAGATTCGCTGCGTTGCTCGCCGGTGATGCAAGAGTCGGTGGTAATGGATACAGCAGCGTGGCGCCGGGGTTTGCCAACGCAGGGGAGGGACGGATCATCCGATGTCCCACTACCCGACGGCGCAAGGGCTGTTTGTTCTAGGACGGATTCCTCCGTTATGCAGGACTTGAACTCCCGCCCGATATGATGGCCTTCTCTGTCTTACTTCACCAGCATCAGTTTTCCCGTAATGCGGGATTTCGTCCCGCAAAAAGCAGGACTCAACTTTATCGCCTGCCCAATTCGAGTACTTCGCCGGACATGCATGCAAACGCTAACATTATTTCAATAGCATTAGTTTCTTTATCGCCTCGAACTTCTGTCCGTCATTGCCCGTCGCACTGATCCGGTAGAGGTAAACTCCGCTCGCGAACCTGTCCATGTTAACGATTTCATTGAACCTTCCTGCACTCATCGTTCCATGGTTCTCTTCCATCACTCTCTCGCCGAGCACATTGTAGATATCCAGGGCCACCGTCGATTGCTCCTTCAAGTCAAAACGTATCGTGGTCGATGGATTGAATGGATTCGGATAGTTCTGATAGAGTGCATATTCTCTGGGAACCCCGACCGTCGCCTGTAAGGAATTCAGATCCCGCGTGGTTCCGTCAGTGGATACACTCTGGATTTTGTAGGTGTATGTCTCTCCGGAAGTCACCTTGTTATCCGTGAAAGCATACGACCTTCCTGTGCTGCTTGTACCGAGTCCTCGCAGCCCGTCGTTGGTTCCATAGTTCGAGACAAGTCCAAACGATGTTGTTCCCGGATCCTTACGGAGCACGTTGAACCCGGCGTTATTGATCTCCGATTGTGTCTTCCATGAGAGTGTCACTGATCCTATATCCGTTGTTGCCAGGAAATCGGTCACCTGGACCGGCAGAGACGCGTCCTCCGGATTCGTCACGGCGGCAAAATGCGGGCTGAAGCTTCCGAGGACTCCCGTTTCAGACCTCCCACCGACATAAACAAGCCGGTATTGCGGGGAAATGCCAATTGCGAAGACGGGTCCATCGACGTTCAAGTTCCAGCTGGCTTCTGGTAGCCCGGTAACCTTGTCAACTGTGCCGGCATAGTTGAAGGTTTGGCCATCTATTTGGGTGAACCATCCTCCCAAGTATACCATTGAACCGGTTACGGCAATCGACTGAGGATAAGCATCGAGATGTGGATTCCAGGAAAGGAGGGTGCCGGTCGATGATGTGTCGATTGCCGCTATAGAAGAGTCCTGTTGACCGTTAACACTGTAGAACCCGCCGCCAACATAAATGGTCGACCCATCGAGTGTAAGTGCCTGGACACTGAAGTTGTCATCGTTATATGGTGGATCAGCTAAGACAGGATTCCACGAAGTGGCGTTACCTGCAATCGTATCGACCGCCGCCAGGTGAGTCCTTGTGGAGTCTCCGACGTTAACAAATTCCCCCCCGAAATAAATTTTCCCGCCGCCGGCATCCATGGCGGCAATCGATGGCTGTGGGCTGCCATATGCATCCGGATTCCATGATGTAATCTCGCCAGTCGATAGATCAAAAGAAGCAAGATTGTTCCTTGTAGAATCTCCGGAACCTTCAAATTGCCCACCGACATAGAGGTTATTACCATATATTTTGAGTGCAAATACATCCGGGGATCCTGAGTAAAACGACCATGGGGGTGCGACAAGAGCTGCGTCGAACGGCAGGACGCTTCCCGTGTTTATGCTGAACGCAGCAAGTGCATTTCTCGACTCCCCGCCGGCGCTTTGAAACACACCCCCGGCGTAAAGCGTCGTATCGTGAAGCGCAATGGTGATCAGCTGATCATTGGCGCCGTCAAGGCCGACGCTGAAGTCTGTCAATTGACCTGTGCTCTCGACAAATGAGGCTACACAATTTCTGACCTTGCCGTTGAAGCTATAGCTCGCGCTGGCATATACACTTCCGTTGCTGTAAACTATTCCATGAACGTCTTCGTCGGCATTGGGTGACCAAGATAGAAGATTTCCGTTCGTATCCGAAGCCGCGATATAACCTCTCGATTCACCGCCGATCGAAGTAAAACCTCCGCCGAAGAATATTTCGTTCCCGTGCACGTCGAACGAAGTTACCTCATCTGCCGAGTCAACACCGGCGTTCCAGCTTGTGATGGCTGCCGTCGCCGTATCGAGAGCGGCAAATCCATATTGAGTGGTGCTGCCGAAACCCGCGAATTCTCCCGCAACGCATAATTTGCCGCCTATTATTTTGACTTGATTTATCCAGCCGTAATCTGAATTGACCAGGAGTACTTGCGGATTCCAGCCCGCATCCTGGTTACCGTAAGTTGTATCGATTTTATATATCAACGGGAATTCAGAGCTGGTATTCAGGCCTCCGGCATATATTGAACCGTTTGCCGCGTCGAAGGATGCAAAGTAGTTAAGCAGGTCAGAGTCGGTGGGGTTTGGATTCCAGGCGGTTACTGATCCGGAGGCAGCATCTAACGCGGCAACGCCGTATCTTGTGGAGTCACCGACTGTGGTGAAGTAGCCGGCGAAATATACTTTCCCGCCGTAGACAAGTACTATATTAACACCATTGTTGGACCAGCCGCCGATGGATGGAGGCGTCCATGATGACACGATGTTTCCTGTTGAAGTATCGATCTCTGCGATGCACTGCCGGGAGCCGCCGCCGATGTTTGAAAAAAATCCGCCGACAATCAGATCGGGGCCGTTGAACGCGATGGCTTCCACTTCATCATCAGGATCTGGGTTAAACGTTTCCACAACCGTGCCATCCGACCGAATGTGCGCCATATTATTCACGGCAGTATTTCCGATATGGTCGAAGAAGCCGCCGACGAAGAATCCTCCGCTGCCGTCTGGAACGAGAGCGTCTATAGATCCCGGGGAACCGCCGCTTGTAATAACCGGGATGCTTGGATCGTGGATACCCGTCGTTGCATCTAGCTTGCCGAGCGGTCCGGTGTAGGGACCAAGATAAGTAAAGTCTCCGCCGATATAGACCCTGTCGTGTGCATCATCGACCAGCACAGAGTTCACCGTGTTGTTCGGAATCCAAAAATTCGTATTGAGCGATTGGCTGGGTGTTCTCGGATGTGTGTAGTTAAGACCCGGGTTACCTCGAAGGGATGCGCTCAGAAGAGATCCGTTCGAACCAAGATCGCTTATCCGTCCATGCGCATGCGAGTTGAGATTTGATTCTACCTGTGCCATGCTGATACCGTACCTCCTCGCAAGAAAGTCCACCAGCCTCGGGTTTTTGATCCTCCATTGTTCAATCATCTGCAGCAGCCGATGAGGAATGTTAGGATGAAGATTCCTTGTTCCCGCTAGAATGGCGGTTGCTCCCAGCCAGACATAAGTTAGTAGAATCGCGCCAAGCGCAAATGCCATGAAGCGGCTTCTATATTGTAATGTTTTTTGCATTTGGATCATCTCTCCTTTTCTCGTTGATCGTAATGAATTTCTCCTGCTTCCAACCTGCTCACTTCATCAGTTCCAGCTTCTTTATCGACACAAATTTCTGTCCATCGTCACCCACGGCGGTAATCCGGTAGAAGTATACTCCGCTTGCGAACCTCTCCATGTTCACCGCTTCGTTGTATCTTCCAGCGTTCATATTTCCATAATTGTCCTCAAACACACTCTGTCCGAGAACATTGTAAACATCCAAAGTCACATTAGATTGTTCCTTCAGGTCAAAACGTATCGTGGTTGATGGATTGAATGGGTTCGGATAGTTTTGGTATAGCGCATATTCACTTGGGACACCAACCGTGACGGAAAGTGCAAATAAGTCTTCAGTAGTCGCGTGTGTCGACACGCTTTGTATCTCATACCGGTAAGTCGAGCCAGATGCGACGTGGTCGTCGATGAAACTGTAAGCGCGCCCCGTACTCATTGTGCCGAGCCCTCTTAAGGCTGTATTATCGATATAGTTTGAGATCGGTTTGAGAAAAGACGAACCCGGATCTTCACGGAGCACGTTGAATCCTGCATTATCGACTTCGGATTGTGTCTTCCATGAAAGAGTGACGGAATTCATGTCGGTGGTCGCAAGGAAGCCAGTTGCCTGGACAGCAAGCGAAATGTCCGTCACACTTACCAGGTATGGGTAGCCATTGTTGATTCCACTGCTTATCGCCCAGACAGGAGTTGTGAAGTCCCAGCCTGAATCGGAAAAAGTCGATTGCAGCTTCATGTCGAGGGTAGTTTCGCCGGTGCCGCCGCCCGCGTTAGTGCCGTCGGTGGATTGGCCAGAAGTTTGCGTGTCCCAGAAACTGCTGTTAACCGTGGAAGTAAAACCAAAGCCGATGAGCCCTCCGATAAAAGATCCGCCGCTTACGCTTCCGGTGCTGTAGCTGTTGCTCACCGTGGAGGTAGCATTATAACCGACAAGTCCGCCTGCGCGCTGATCGGAACCGCTTACACTTCCGGTGCTGTAGCTGTTGCTTATTGTGGACAAAATATTATCCCCCACGAGTCCGCCGACATCGCTGCTGCCAGTATTACTGCCGCTAACGCTCCCGGCAGCATAACTATTGCTTACCGCGGCGGAGTGATTTCCACCAACAAGTCCGCCGACGCCGTCAACGCCGCTGACGCTTGCAGTGCTGTAACTTTCGCTTACGGTAGAATTCTCGTTGTAACCCACAAGACCGCCGGCATAACCATCGCCGTTGACGATACCGGCGCTATGGCTGTTGCTTATTTCTGTAGAGTTGTGAGTATAGCCTACAAGACTGCCAACATAATTTGCCCCTGTAATATTTTCACCGGCAAGCCCGAGATTTTTTATCGTTGCTCCCTGGACGAAGCCAAACATCCCGATGCCGCTTGTGCCGCTACGGGAAATATACAAACCGGATATCGTGTGCCCGTCCCCATCATAGGTGCCGCCGAAAAGTGTTACACTGTTCCCTATGGTAGAGAAGCCTTGACCGGAATCCCAACCGGAGCTCGAGGAGGCATCAATGTTCGAGGTCTGTCTGAAATACGAATCCCACGAGCCGGAATTTTGTGTTATCCAATAAAGGTTCGCAAGCGAGTCGATCTGGTAAGGGTCACCAGATGCGCCGCTCCCCGAAGGGGCCACGGCGGTTTGTGAAAATGTAATGGTAGTGTTAAGCAGAAAAAATATTGTGACTTTTATGATTGTGTATGACTTTGTTTTCATGCTCTCCTCCTTCCTACTCCAATCATCTTGACATAAACTGAACTAAAACGTAACCCACAACCAGAACCATCGTAACTACCGAAACCAGGTAACTCTTGTGTATCAAAAGATTCAGCCCCCTACTTGTTATCAGAAAACTTCCAACGATCGCGAGAACCGCCGCATTACAGTTGCAGCAGCGCTTCATCCTGGTTATTCCAATTGACTGTAAAAACCGCTGTACCTCTGTTGCTGGAGAATCAGGTTCAAGTTCGTTCAGGCATAAACACTCAGGACATATTCTTTTCATGGTCAGATCTCCTTTTTTATATCTGCGACAATGCGTCTCAACTCTGTCAGATTTTCTTTCGACACGAATGAATCTGCACCCGCTTCCGCAGCGGCCTTCCGATGCCGGTCATCGGCATATTCAGTTACTATCGTCACGCGCGAAGTTGGAAAAATGTTGTGAATCAATCGTGTAGCTTCGATCCCGTCCATACCGGGCATCCTAATATCCATGAGCACCCAGTCGGGTTTCTCAAAGATACAGGCGGCGAGTGCAGAACTTGCATCTGCGAATTCGATGACTTCATCGAACTGGTTCTGAACAATTTTTCTTATTGTCTCCCGAATTCTTGCGTTATCGTCCACGATCATTATTTTCATTACCGATTCAAATAACTCAAATTGGGACCGAAAGGAAATCATGGCCGGCCGTCATTTTTATGGTGGCTGGGCATCACGAGGTTTTGAGGGTGACGCCCTTATGCTTAACCTAACCAGATCTTTGTTTTTGTGGAACCTGTGGGTCGGTGCTTATTCAAAAGGTCCATCCTGAGGATCTTAACGCTCCTTGATCTCGGATTGGCTACGCAGCGTTACAGTAGTTCTTTCTTTTCCAACGCAAACCTTAGGAGGGCGTTGTTGCCCGTGATATTAAGCTTGCGGCAGATGTGCGAGCGATGGTTCTCGACTGTGTTGATGCTGATCGAAAGTTCTTCGGCGATATCTTTGCTTGTTTTGTTCTCAGAGATCAAACGCATGATTCGCCGCTCGCTTTGCGTAAGTTCTTCAAGCCCTGTACCATAATGCGACATCCCCCTGTTGCGCCTGACAAGGAACCCTGAAATGGAAGGGCTGATGTAATACTTCCCTTCCGATACCGCGGCCACGCTGTCTCGAATATCGGTAACCGCACTTTCTTTTAGTACGTATCCTCGCACACCGAAGTCTAGCGCTTTATTGAACATTTTTTCTTCGTCGTACATAGTCAGCACTATTACATTGACATCGAGCCTCCGTCGCTCGATTTCCTTCATGACTTCAAGCCCGTTCATCCTCGGCATGTCTATATCGAGGATGGCAATTTCGGGCTCAAGGCGTTCGATGGCATCCACGGCTTCAATTCCGTCGCCAGCCTCCGCTACTATCCGAAAAGTGGAGCGAAGCACCTCGACCAGTCCTTTACGAAAGATCGGATGATCATCAGCGATTATTAGGGTTACTTCTTTATGCATCATGGAGCGGTACATTTATCGAGATTGTGGTTCCAGACCCGGGCAGGGACTCAATTTCGTAAGTCCCGTTGATTATTCGAACTCTCTCAGAGATGGAGTCTAATCCGAGTCCGCTGTTCCCATCCTTATCGCCATCGGATGATGAAGAGTAAAAGCCAATTCCATTGTCTCGAACGACAATTTGCAGGCGGTTATTGAACCTGGCGACCGTCACCTGAGCTCCGGATGCTTTGGAATGTTTTACTATGTTGTTCAGAGATTCCTGAACGATTCTGTAAATATTTATCTCTGCTTCCTTCGTAAGCACACTGTCTATGTTATCGATGTCCATGGTGAAGGAAACACCGGATGAATCCCCAACCCTTTCGACCACGGATTTCAGTGCTTCAGTAATGCCGAACCTGTCAAGTTCGTACGGACGCAGGTTACGCGAAATCTCTCTCATCTCTTTCAGAGTACTTGATACTGTGTCGGATATTTCCGCGAGATGGTCACGGATATCTTCCGCCAACTCCGGTTTTTCCAGTGCTAGCAGCGCGCGATTTTTCACGACAAGCAGGTTCTGTCCGAGGCTGTCATGAATTTCTGCGGCAATACGTTTTCGCTCATTTTCCTGACTTTCGATGAGCCTTCGCGAGAACATTTCCCGCTGCCTCTTCTCTTTATTATATGCTGAAATACGCCGGAAGTAGATCGCGGGTCCAATCGAGACAAAAGCAGCAATAACGATTGCTCTGAACCACCATGTCATCCAGAACGGGGGAAGTACGAGGATCTGCAAGTTTGCCTCGCGGCTGCTCCACATTCCAGAACTATTAGTGCCTCTGACGACGAATGTGTATTTGCCCGGATCGAGGTTGGTGTAAGTCACGGTGCGTGAGGTGTTCGCCGGAATAAAATCCCTATCGAAGCCAATGAGTCTGTACTCGTACTTGTTCTTCCGTGGATCATTGAAATCGAGAGAGGCAAATGTAAGTGATAGCACGTTCTGTTTATAATCTAGTGTAATGCTTTTCGTGTTCTGAAGCGACTCGCTGAGCACGCCTGATTTGTCTCTGGCGGCAAGCGGTTTGCCGAATAAATCGATCCCTGTAATGACAATGTTCGGATCATAGTTTTCATGTTGCGATTCGTCTGGCTGGAATGCGTCGAAGCCGTTTATCCCGCCGAAGAATAACTCGCCACTAGGACTCTTGAAGTAAGCTCCTGTGTTATACTCGTTACCCTGCAAACCGTCCGCCTGCTTGTATGTGGCGATCGATTTTGTGCGCGGGTCGAACTCAGCCAGCCCCTTATTCGTACTGAGCCAAAGAGTTCCTCCCTCATCCCTGAGTATACCGTAGACAACGTTGTCCGGCAGGCCGTCGGCCTCCGTGAACGTTGTTACCTCGCCGGTGTGAATATCGAGACGATCAAGTCCGCCACCTTCCGTGCCGATCCAGATGACATGTTGAAACGGATCGTGACACAGGGAGAGGGTAATGTTACTGCTGAGTCCTTTCTTTTCGTCCGATCCTTCTACGTAATGGGTGAACGATTTTGTTTCAGGATTAAACCGCCACAGTCCCGTCCTGGATGTAATCCAGATCGACCCATCGCTGGTTTGACACATAGAAGTCGGAGGCGGATCGTTCTGCGGGCCTGGGTTCCTGTCAAAATAAAAATGGGACCAAGTGCCGGATTTGATGTTCAACTTATCGATGCAGCCGGGAGTCACAGCCCACATTGCACCATGGCTGTCCTGAAAGAGTCCGGCAACGATTGAAGAGGATAAACTCGCGGGATCCTCGGGATGGTGGCTGAAATATCGGATGCTGTTATTGCGAATGTTCATGCATGCGATGCCGAGATCGCTGGCAAACCACAATTTGCCATCCCGGTCTTGAAGGATGCTCCTCACAGGGTCGCTCATCTTAGTGTGGATGATTCCAAAGGTTTTCCGGCCACGGTTCATCATGTAAAACCCGCCGTAAGACGCGATCCAGAGTCTCCCCTCTGAATCCACGAGAATAGACCTGACGCTCTCGTTGGGCCAGCCGACCCCCGATTTTTCTGTGAAGGATTCGAAGTGAATTACATTTGGAGTATAGACGTACAATCCGTAACCGCCGGTGCCTATCCAGATGGCTCCGCTTTTGTCGCGCTTTATGCAAATAGCGCCGCTCTGTTGGTTCAGCAGGAGTTGGTGCTGATTGTCCTTGAGGTCAAGGAGAAAAATGCTGGAAAAGGTGCCGAGCCATAATCTGCCCCGCGTGTCCTCGCAGATGGTCCGAATTCCCCCCAGCTGCTGATGATTCGACCGACTGTCTTCAAAATACGAAACGAACAAGTTTCTCCGCTTATCGAGTTTATACAATCCTGCATTCGTTCCTGCCCAAATGTCTCCCATTGAATCCTGATAAAGCGATAATATTTCCGCGTTTATTTTGTCTGGAGGCGGCAGGAAGTTGTATTCTTTCACCTCCCTTTTGTTCGAACATGGATCGAACGAAAGCAGCTCTCCGCCGACCCCGGCCCAGAGAGTTCCGCTTCTATCACATAACAATGCCGACACTACGTTGTTCGGAAACGCTTTTGTGTTTGAAGTGTCCCATTTCGAAACGTAGTATTTAAACGGGATATCACCTTGAGCCGACTTGGCACTGCCATGGTTGTCGGCAAAAGAGATCTCAACAAGCCCGTCGCCTGAAGTGCCAAACCAGAGATTGCCCTCGTTATCTTCGGCAATTGCAGCATCGCTGAATGGTCCTTTGATCGAATCCCCGATCCATACTCTGTGGAAGTTCTCAAAGCGCGGGTCATACACATCTAAACTGCCATACTGTGTTCCCACCCATATTCTCCCCTTCTTGTCCTGAAAAAGAGCGGTAACAAAATTATCGGGGAGAGACACAGAATCGAACGGGTCATGAACGAAGACTTTGAAATTGTAACCATCATACCGATCCAATCCGTCCTTCGTGCCAAACCAGACAAATCCGCATGTGTCCTGTAAGATTGCGTATACAGAACTCTGCGATAATCCGTCGTCCGCTGTCAGGTGTCTGAGATAAGAGCCCACCATCTGGGAATATGAGGGTGCGGAGAACGATAGAACAGAAACTAAGAAAAGAATTGGCTGACGGTATCTACGCATGTATAATGTAGAAATCAAAACACGACTACAAAGTTCCCGAATTGGAATGGCTCAGCTTCGATCCCGGGTCATGCCGGCCCCGCCATGGGCGGGATGAACTCCTGCCGGAATCCCAAATTGGTTCTGGATGTCAGCTGGAGTTTACCCGGTGCTTGGCACGGGGCTGGCATGACAATCGTTATCACCAAAATAGCCCACTACCGGATCTTGACATTTATCGGATTCATTCTCAATTTCAGGATAAGCTGACATTCTTAGCCTGCTCGGGGCCGATGGGCGATCAGCCCTGACGGAATGAAGATCGATCTGATGAACTTCTGAAAAGAGGCGATGTCAGGTTTTCAAAACAAACTCGTCACAAAATTGAGATCTGACTCACGCGTGCACGTCGCCCAGGATATAATGCCAATCAGCTGGTTTCAGTCAGCCGGAGGATTGGCAAAAATAAAAAAATCGAGGAGACTTTTATAGTGCCTGTGCCTGTCGCTCAGTATTCAATCAGACCTTATGGAAGGAGCGAGAAGAAAAATGTGCTACCATCGAAGCGTATGTCAGGACAGAGGCGTAATGGAGAAGCCTTCATTAACAACTCCGACTAGTTTTGCGATGAGGGAATTAATTAGCTTTCCGATGATGAAGGCGCTTATCGGGCTCGTGTTCCTGACTTTTTTCTCAGCTGCCTCGTGGGCTCAGACACATAACTCAGAATGGCCTAGCGTTTTTTTTAGCGGATATGATCATGTGACCCATGGAGGAGTCTTTAACTATCATTCTCCGGATCCGGAAATCAACGCATCCCTTCTTGTTCGATCGGAAGATTCGTCGGAGTATGTGGAATGGGAAACGGACAAAGTGCCCGCCGACTTTCATGGATCGCAGGCCTATTTCGTCTGGATGTTCGGTATCGCGGTCACGGCAAACGGTCACTCCTTCCATTTGTCTGTAAACGGCAAAGAACTTCTTTCCTTTCGCAATCCGACGGTCAGTGAAAAGAAATCTTGGTCGTTGGATGGTGCAGGTGGATCCGAGCTTACGTTCATTCCGACCATGATCGATATGTACAATGACCTGATGGGATACGCTGTTTTGAGAATGCCTTTGAACGAGTTGAGGCTCGGACGAAGTCAGATTTTGCGAATCAACGGAGAGACCGCCGCAAGTCGGACATGGTACATGACTTTTGAATCGCCGGTTCAGGAAAAAATGAAAATAACACAACTTCCGTCTGCTGTCAGGGAAAACGGAGGAATCTATGATCTTCTTCGACTAGAAGTCACACATCTTGGAAGCCCGACAGCTGGGAAACTGTTTTTGAACGGGATTGCGAAGGAGACTTTCGATATCATCCCGGGCAGCAATTCATTCATCATGACGATACCGGAAGTTCATCACGACGAAATAATCGACGTGAAATTTGAAATGAAGGGGGCGACATTTCAGGATAGCATTCATGTCAATCCCGTCCGTGATTGGATTGTATACCTTGTGGAGCACACTCATACCGACGTTGGTTATACTGAGCCTCAAAACGAGATAATGCCTGAGCAATTGCGTTATATCGATTACGCTCTGGACTACTGCGATGAGACGGACGAGTATCCGGAAGACGCCAGATTCAGGTGGACCTGTGAAACTGCTTGGGCAGTCCAGGAGTATCTCAGCGTCCGACCGAAACCACAAGTCGAAAGGCTCTTGAAAAGGATTAGAGAGGGCCGGATCGAAGTGACAGGATTATTTCTCAATATGTCGGACATGTATGACGAATCCTGTCTGTCCAATCTCATGAATGTTGTTAAGACTTTCAAGAATGCAGGTATCGATGTTACGGCTGCGATGCAAGACGATGTGAATGGTGTACCATGGTGCCTGGTCGACTACCTGGAGAGTGCAGGGGTGAAATACTTAGATATGGGAGAGAACGTTGGACACGCACGAGAGCCGTTCGACATTCCTACGGCATTCTGGTGGGAATCGCCTTCCGGTCACAAGATACTCGCGTACCGCGGTGAACATTATCACTTTGGAAACATGCTTGGCATACTCGGTAACGAGGATAACTTTAAAGCCTCGCTCCTGCGTTACCTGAGGAATCTCGAAACGAAAGCATACCCATTTGATAAAACCATGATCCAATTCAGCGGATATTGGATCGACGATTCGCCGCCTTCCATCGCTGCCTGCGATCTTGTAAAGAAATGGAACGAGAAATTTGAATGGCCGAAGTTAAAGCTTGCCACGGTAAGCGGGTTTTTCAAAACGATGAACGAAGAGCACGGATCACAGCTTCCGACGTATCGGCTTGCCTGGCCCGATTGGTGGACCGACGGAGCCGGTTCGTCCGCGCTTGAGACTGCGTATGTCAGGGGCGCCCAATCGGATTTCATAGCGAATCAGGGACTTCTATCGATGGCAATGCTGCTCGGTGCCGATATTAAACCGGATGAGCTGCGTGAAATGAATTCCGTCAATGAGAATATTGCATTCTACGACGAACACTCATTCGGGGCCGACGAGAGTATCACGGATCCGTTGTCTCTGAATTCTACGGTCCAATGGAACGAAAAGAGCGCGTTTGCATGGACTGCTGTGAAGGAGAACGGACTTCTCCGCCAAGAATCATCGGGTCTTCTTAGAGAGTTTACGCCGAAATTGAAATTTCCATCGATCACGGTTTTCAATACGATGAACGTGGAACGGTCCGGGATAGCGGAGTTCTTTACGTATAATAGTTACCTGAAGTCAGGTAAGACCATGGCGGTCGTCGACGCAGCAGGGAATGAAGTCCCAATCGAGTTTGTAAAAGGCGGGCCCGGCGGAAACTATTGCGAGATTTATGCAAAGGATGTCCCAGCCTTTGGATACCGAACGTATAGAGTCATCGCTCGTGATCAACGATCTTCGCGGTTCGACACGCGAGACTTCACCGGAATATTGGAAAATCAATATTACAGGATCAAGATCGATTCCACTAAGGGTGGGATCGAAAGCCTGATCGACAAATCTACGGGGCTCGACCTAGTAGACGCCAAAGCACCGTGGGAACTCGGTCAATTCATTTATGAAACGCTTCCGGATCGAAGATTACTCGATGCTCCAAACTCGATTCCGTATTCTCCGGGTTTATTCACCAGAACTGGCATGACAAATGTGAGAATCGGCAGAGTGGTCGACGGCCCGATTTGGATGAGCGTAAACATAACGGGGCAGGTGACCGGATGTGCGGACAGTAATGGGGTCACATGCGAGATAAGACTTTACAAGACCGAGAAACGCGTTCAATTCGTTTATTCCATGATCAAGTTGCAGGTCTTCACGCCCGAAGCGGTGTATGTGGCTTTCCCGTTTGAATCTCAAGGTGGTCACCTGACTTTTGAAGTGCAAGGTGGGACAGTGATTCCGGGGAAAGGCCAGCTTCCCGGGTCGGCCTGCGATTGGAATGGAGTTCAAAACTTCGCTTCCGTTTGCAACAAAGACGCTCAAATAATCTTCGTAAGTCCGGAGGCACCTCTGATGGAATTCGGCGACATCAACACTGGGAAATGGCAGGAGGTGGCTCAAGTTGAGAAACCGTATATTTATTCTTACGTCCTCAATAATTATTGGGGCACAAATTTCAAAGCCGCGCAGGAGGGCGGATTGAGTTGGACGTATGACATCACCTCATCCGGCGATAGGTCGACACAATACGCGACCGGCTTCGGTTGGGGATGCCGTGTCCCGCTAGCCGCGACGTTTCGACCGAGTGAAGGCGATGACACTGCTCTGACGGCGAAATCGGTTTTACATTTCAATGATGGTGACCTGTTTCTCGTCTTTGCACGACCTTCATGGGATGGCGAGGGCGTTGTGCTCTGCATCAGGGCTACGGACGGAAAGAGAACGGTGATGAACATTTCAAACCTAATTGGTAAAAACCACTCGTTGAAAGTGTATGAAGTAAATTCTCTCGAGGAACCAATAGGGAGCGTGGTAAAAGACGTGTCTTTCAATCCATTTGAAGTGAAGTTTCTGAAGCTGACGCGCTACCAAAAAAAGTAGAGTAAGTAGTCGATGGCGGTGTGGCTTTCATTACTATGTGCTTGATGATTTGTCAGTCCTTTCCCGGTTTGCTCTCTGATCGGAACAATGACTCGAACCCTCTAAGAGTGAAGGTACTGATTGCAAGAAGGCGAGAGTTACGAGGACATGACTTCATGGTCTTGACATCCGCAACTAGAGTTTCATCGCCGATCCTGCTGAATTGCTGAGTCCGCGTTGCTTTGCTTCGTTTAAACGGTATTGAATTAGTAACCTGCAGTAGGTGGACTACACTGGGGCAAATCCCAAAGACAATCCTGTGTCTCGTCCATGAAAAGTGTGAAGAAAGGCGGACATTATCTTGAACCACACACGCCCCAACTATTGCCCAACTTGCCCCGTGATTACGATAATACTCATATTTTGAGTAGGTAACGGAGGATTACGGTTTTGTTATCACATAGCGGTTTAAGAGAAAATCATGTTACGAAATACTGGGAAATGAGAAGCGCGATTCCGGCATGGAGGTTGCGCTGTATGTACTGAATATTCTCCGCCTCTCATGGCGCTTCAACGGACGATTTTATCGATGATAGCTGTCCGCCGGTGAATTGCTCGGGTTGTGTCATCGGAGGTTACTGTTCTTGGTTAATTTAGACACCAAAATATCCGAAATTTAAGATCAGGAGGGAGATTGATTGCGAATTGAGATTCAGCACTGAAAGTCCATTTTCGATATAGAGAAAAAGCAATAAAGCTAATGATTGAAGTTCTTTTTGCCGCAACGGATATCCAGAAGATGTTCAAGCCAACCAAGAGACGTTTTCTGGTTTTATTGCTGACCGTGATGGCGCTGGGCAGCACATCAGCTTGGTCGGCGACTATATCCAGCACTGGAACCGGTGGCAATTGGAATGCGGCCGGAACCTGGGTCGGCGGTGTTGCCCCAGGGAATACTGATTCTGTTGTAATTGTGTCTGGAGCAACTGTGACAGTTAACGGCGCCAACAGAACATGTGGATCGATAAATATCCTTGGCACTCTTCAATGGAGTGCCGCGGGCGGAAGTCGTACACTGACGGTTTCGGGGGGCGGTACTGGATCAGGGACCATTGGTGGAAACGGGATAATTATTGTCGCTAATGCAGCTGTCACTGGAACAATTACTATGAGTGCGGGAACAAATAGCAATTGGATCTTCTCCGGCACAATAACGAGAACGGGTGCACTCGTCGTCAACATGACATCGACAACCGATCAAACCATAACAGGCGTTCTGATATGCAATACCTTCACTGTAAATAAAGCCGGCGGAACTTTACATCTCAGCATAACACCAACGGTGACGACAACTACCACGCTTACTGCGGGAAGTATCGACTACAACAGCGGTGGCACGCAAAGCATTCTGAACGCCAATCACCCCGCTGATCTCTCGCTTTCTAATTCCGGGACGAATTTGACTACAACGGCTGCCCTTACAATCGGCGGAAACCTAATCGTCGCTGACGGGACCACGTTTACATCGAACGCTGCTTACGCCCTGACTGTAACGGGCACGACCACCGTTGGCGGTGGAACGAGCGGAACCTTGGCCATATCGACCGCGTCGACAAATACGCAAACTTTTACTGGCGCTGTGACCGTAAACAGCGGGGCAAGTTTTACGGAAAGCATCGCTGCATCCCTCGCGTTCGGTTCTGATCTCAGTGTAAACGGTACTCTTACGGAAAACGGGGCCGCACCTGTAACTGTGGCGGGAAATTTCACGAACAATGGTTCGTACACTGCAAGCACCGGCACGCACACCTTCAGCGGTACGGCAAAAACAATCGGGGGAACATCCGGTATTTCGATCGCCAGTCTGGCGGTAACCGGTACATACACCAACAATGGCACACTCACGGTTTCGACTGCGCTCACTGGTGCAGGTGGTTTAACGAACGGTTTGTCGAGCGTGTTGAACATCGGCGGGACTTCAACAATTACGACTTTGACTGCAACTGCAGTCGGGAACATGGTGAATTACAACGGTGCGGCACAAACCGTTAAAGTAGTTGCTTATAATAATTTGACTCTAAGCGGCAGCGGGGTCAAGACGTTTGCGGTAACAACTATAAATGGCAATCTCACTTTGAGCGGCACCGCAACCGCTGCAATGGGGGCCAGCTTGGCGATTGGCGGCAACCTTTCAATCGGTGATGGTACAACATTTACTGTCGGTGCTTACACCATTACCGTCACGGGGACGACCACTCTCGGCGGAGGGGCAAGCGGAACGCTTTCTATAACGTCCATGACTGGTACAAAAACATTCTCGCGTGCAGTTACTATCAATAGCGGAGCCAGTTTTACTGAAAGCGTTGCAGAGGCGATCGCGTTTGGTTCGGACGTTACAATTAACGGTACGCTTACAGAAAATGGCAACGCGGCAATCGGCATTGCCGGCAATTTTACGGATAATGGTACATATACTGCGAGCACCGGCTTCCATACGTTTTCCGGGACGGGGATGGCGATCGGCGGATCCAGCGCGATCTCGATCCCAAGTGTTACAATAAGTGGTTCCTATGCAAACAACGGGACATTGACGGTTACGACTGCCCTTGCTGGAACAGGCGGACTGACCAATGCTGATACACTGAATATTAACTTTGCCGGCGCCGCCGGGATAGCATCTCTCACTGCGACGACACCCGGCAACACGGTGAACTACGGATACGCCGGAGCACAAACAGTAATTTCAACGAATTATTACAACCTGACACTCGGCGGCAGTGGAGCAAAAACCTTGCAAGCTGGTACAACCTCTATTGCTGGCAGCTTCACTCTGTCCGGCACAGCAACTACGACTGGCGTTATCGGTCTTACGATCGGCGGAAGTATTGTTTTAGGTTCAGGAACAGCGTTTACTGCGGGCGCCTTTATCCATTCCATTGCAGGCAGCTGGGTGAACAACGGTGGAACATTTACGTCGACAGGTTCAACTATTGGCTTCAACGGCAGCGCTGCACAAACTATCGGCGGCACAAGCGCGTCAGCATTTAATAATCTAAGCATCAACAATTCAAACGGCGTTTCACTGGGCGCTTCCGTGTCCATTGCCGGAACACTAACTCTCACTTCCGGCATCGTAACCACCTCGGCAACAAATCTACTGACAATAACAAATACATCTGCGGGAAGTATTTCCGGCGCATCATCCGCGTCATTTGTCAGCGGGCCGCTGGCAATTACATTGCCTGCAAATGTTGGAGCAGACGGGACGACATATACATTCCCGGTCGGAGAAACCGCAAATTATCGCCCGATAAGTCTGATGAATATTCGGACCGGTGCGACATCGCCAGTCGTTCGAGCAACGGTGAACGGTTCCGGTGCTACGACGGGAGACGGAACGACGATCACGAGTATTGCCCCGCGCAATTGGTATGTGCAGGCCACAAGCGGAAATTTCACAAGTGCAACGATTCAGCTCACAGAAAGCGGATTGATACCGACAAATGTCATCGGACAGTCGTCCGCGCAATCAGGAACCTATGCTTCTATCGGCGGTACGAATGTCGGGGCTACTGTTACATCAGTCCAAACCGTCTCTTCATTCCCCGGTTATTTTGCTATAGGTATCTCCACAGTCAAGCCTTTGTATTCTTACCAATCTGGTAATTGGGACAGTACCACTACGTGGACCACGGATCCATCGGGTTCGCTGTGGATAAACGGGAAAGTCCCTGGTACCATGGACAATGTCGTCATACTAAATGGCCGCACGATCTCCGTCAGCTCAAACAATAAGAAGGTAGTTTCACTTAATTTAAATGCAGGCGGCGTGGTTGACATTCAATCTACCACCGGACACAGTTTTGGAACGGTAACCGGTCAGGGGAGGATAATGCTCAGCTCCAACAATTTCCCCGGCGGAACATTTACAAATTTCGTAGCAAGCGGTGGTGGCACGATTGAGTACTATAATCTAAACGCCGCCGGATTGAGCACCACCCAATTGACATATAACAACTTGATTGTTTCAAACTATTCCACGAATGCTAACTCCGTTTACTTGAACAATTTTGCAAATCCCGCGACTTATACCGTCAATGGAAATTTTAGTCTGAAAAATTATTCATCGGGCAGCAACACGTTCTATTTTGGCAGTCCAACTGCATCTGATAATCTTGTCAGCATGACGGTCTACGGAAGCCTTTCCGTTGATGCCGGATGCAATATCAGGGTTAACAACTTTGCTACTGCACACAATGTTCCCAACGCGAGTGATGAAGGTGCAACGCCTTATCCTGTCCACACTCTAAACTTGTACGGTAACCTGACCAACAATGGATCTGTGCGATTTACGGGATTACCGTCGCCCGTGAACAACGCATACTATGCGCTTACGACGACCGCGTACAATGCTGTCAACTACGGAGACGTTCAGGTATTCTTCTATGGAGCAACGAACAATACTATGACGTGTAATGGTACAACTGATTTCTTCAGGATCGTGGTCGCCAAGGGTTTGGACGATACTCATACGCTTGAAGTAAGTTCCACGAACACCAATAATTTTGCGCTCTACGCTCCGAACAATCAGGGAAATAATGCGTTTAATGGCGGCACCAATGGTTATGGTTATGGAGTGTATTACAAAGCGTTGTTCATCCATTATGGCACATTAAAGTTGGACGCAAACATCAGCATCCCATCTCTCACAGAGGGAGGACAGGATTTCAATCTGGTTCCTACGGCGGGGTTGTGGATCAACGGCGCTAATGTATCGACGACGGTGAGTGGATTGAATGGAACCGGTTACCAGGCAGCGACGCTCTATGGCTCCCTGCGCATTAGTGCGGGTCAGTTCTCAACCGGTGATGCCGCCGGCATGGTCCTAGGAACATTAGGGACTCCGACTATTACAATCGAAGGAACAGGCGTGCTGGATGCCAGCAATGCCTGGGAGGCTACTGGTGGTACAAATCTGATGAGCTATATACAAACAGGAGGAACAGCCAACTTCAGACTCCAAGGTGAGAATCATGTAGGACCGATGTTTGGATTAAATAATCCCAATTCCTCATTTGTAATGAGCGGAGGGACTATCAATTTTACAAACAACGCTTTTGTCGATGGTACTTACGATTACAATGTAATGGACCTTGAGCCCCAGTCGGGATATTATCAGGTAACGGGCGGCACAATTAATATCAGTCTTCCGAGTTCCGCCACTGCTTATACCGTGATTTCAACCGTGCCACTTAACAATGTGAATATATCTCGAGGAAGCGGAGCAGGGACGACGACTGTCCAATGGAATACTCCGAGTCCGAACCTCAGTGTGTTAAATAATCTGGTGATTAACAGCAATGCAGTTCTAAACCTCAGCACAAGTTCCCTCAGTCTCTTTGTCGGGGGCAATTTTACAATTGCTTCCGGCGGCGCGTACACGCCAGGAACGACGGATACAACGACTTTTAACGGAAACGGGTATCAGGCATTCACAAATATTGGCACTATCACCGGGGGATTGGCCAGCCTTTCGGTAACCAGTTCCTCCAACACCACGATTATCTCTAATAATTTGACTGTGAATGGTACACTCGCGATCGGCCGGAATGCCATGTTGAATGACAGTGGGAAATATGTGTACGTGATCGGGAGTGTCGTCAATAGTGGAACACACACGGGCTTGTCGTCCGGCGGCGGCATTCGCTTGACGGGTACGACAGCCCAAACGATAAACGGCGGTGGAAGATTTTATAATCTGATTATCGACAAGTCCAATACGACCGGCGTTTCGCTTCTAAGCAATATCACGGTGACGGGAACACTGAGATTGGTGACTAATCCCAATCTTACCATCGGGTCGTACAATCTTACTTTAGACAGCCTCGCAAATGTATATACTGATCTGGCGACCGGTGCAAGCTATGATAGTCTCCACATGATCGTGACGGCGGGACTGGCCAGCGATAATGGAGTGACGAAGAAATTCTGTTCGTCGAGCACCACATTTCTTTATCCGATCGGTACGGGAACAAAATATCGCCCGGCACAAATTCAATTCACTTCCAATCCATATCAATACGGTTCAATCACCGTTAGGCCGGTCGCCTCTGCGGATCCCATGGTACAGGCAGCGAACCAGTCCATAACTTTTTATTGGAAAGTGACAAGCTCGAATTTTACGGGGATTCAAAATAATAGCATCAACGAGATCTACTATTATTATCCGGTAGATGTCCCGAATTCAACTTACGAAAGCAGTTATGTGCCGGCCACTTTCATAGCTCCAAGCTGGATGATTAATTCCGCCGGAACAGTCAGCTATACTCTCACACCGCGCCAAATTCATTTCAATTCACTTAACTACTTGGACGGCGAATACACCTGCGGTACGTCAGCGGCATTTGCCGCCGTCCCGGCCTTATACAGCATTGTATCCGGTAACTGGAATAGCACTGCAACATGGTCAACGACAAGAGGCGGTCCTGCCGGCAGTACTACACCTCATGTGACAACCGTCGTGTATGTCACCAATGGGACGACGGTGACTACAACATTGGCGGATTCTTCGGGCAACTTGATAATTGAACCCGGTGCAACACTCAATTTGGAGACCGTGACCGGTCATAGTTTCGGAACAATCGTCAATAATCCGGCGTCGGGCAGCGGAACGCTGAGAATTGCCAGCAGTGCATATTTTCCTAAAGGTGATTGGGGAAATTTCCTGGGAATCAACGGCGGGACTGTGGAATATTATCAGACAGCGGCAGGCACATTGAATTTGCCTACAACCTATGCCCTGCCAAGTGGAAGCACAGCGAACATTACCACCTATTGCAATTTGACTGCTTCGCCTTACAATGCGTCGAATATAATTTTACCGAATACGAATTTGACAATCTATAAAAACTTTACGGCAAAATATTCTGCTGGAGGCGGAACCGCCAATTGTATTACACAGATCAATGCAGGTGCAACCACGACGACTTTAGAAGTGCACGGGATTATTTCGGTTAATCAATACGGCATTCTTCAGTATATGAATGGCGCAGCACAAAGCGTCGTGGCCGATTCAGATATAATAATCGCTGCCGGCGGTGCGCTTCAGGTGAGCACTTCGGGTACGGCTAATCTTGTGAACACATTGACGCTATACGGAAATATTACTAATAATGGCACACTCGATCTGGATCCGAATTATCCTGCAAATGATAATTATAATTGCCTGCTGGGATTTGCCGGCGCATCCAGCAAGGCATTCACGAGTACGACCACGCCGACTCGAACGCGTTTGTATGCTATCAGTGTGAACAAGGGTACCACTCTCGATTCAATGGTGAATGTCATGATTGATCCTACGGGATTTCAGATGGGAAACGGCGGATTGTCATTGCAGAATGGAACATTTAGATTGACATCGGCAGTGACCATGGCACTGTCATCAGGAGGCTTCACTATTCCGGTTACCGGTGGTCTCTCGGTGAATGGCGGAACACTAAACGTTGTCACCGACGCAATTTCAGCAGATCTAACGCTGAAAGGCCGCTTGGAAATCCTTTCCGGAACAATTAATGTAGGTCCGTCCATCTCCTCCACATCGACTATTTCGTCGAGTATTCTGTATTCTGCCGCAGGCTCTCCGACAATTTCTATCTCCGGTGGCTCCCTCAATGTCTATTCTCAAATACGACGTGACACAGCCAACAATTCCGGCTCTTTAAATTATACTCAGACTGCGGGCACAGTTACTATCGGTGGGAAAAATCCGAAAGCTTTACGAGCTGCGTTCGAAGTTATGAATAGTGGGAGCAGGTTCGCGATGAGTGGCGGTACATTGATATTAGCCAACGGCAGCATCAATACGATATCTCCGTATGACATGGATATAGAGCCCGATGCATCAAATGTTACCGGCGGTGCGATCCAGTTAGGATTGTCCGGAACAACTCAGACCACGTTTCGCTTTGAAACATCCGTGCCATTATGGACTGTTACGCTCGATGCTTCTTCAAATGCCTCGGCGATTCAGGAAGTATATAACTCGACCTTGCTCGGTAATCTCACAATCGGCGGGGCATCCGGATATTACAATGCAAATGGACTCGATCTTGAGATCGGCGGCAACCTCGTAAACAACAATACAAATGCAGCCAACGGTATCAATGTCGGCGGCTTTCAAGCGCAGTCCACTACCCAAACCACATCGTTCGTTGGAAGTGCCGATCAAACGATTATCGGCACGTCTTCTAATCGGACCAATTTTGCCAATTTAGAAATAGCAACAGGTTCATCACACACAACATTTTTAAGCAGCGGTGCGTGTACCATGGTAGTGAATGGCGATTTGACTTTGACATCCGGTACGCTCAACGACGGTGGAAACCCTATGTATCTGCTGGGAGACGTCGATAACAATGCCGTTCATGTCAGTCCAAACGCCAATTCTGGCGGAATGATTTTTTCGGGAACATCTAACCAGGGAATGACCGGGAGCGGGACCGGAGTATTCGGAAATATCGAGATCAACAACAGCGGCAACGGTGTTAACATGACCGATAATTCAACGATTAACGGTCAAATCAAATTTACAAAGGGATACCTTTACATTGATGATTACGTGTTGACATTGGGGCCAAATGCGACGGTTGCCGGCACGCCGAATGCGTCGAACTTGATATTACTAAACGGAGTGTTAAGCGACAAAGGCGTCACGAAAATTTTTCCAACAGGTGCATCGTCATTTACATTCCCGATCGGAGCAAATGGGAAATACACTCCGGCTGCATTTAGTTTTTCATCGAATAGTAATTCAGGTGCTTCGATCAGAGTCATCCCTGTGGATGGATTACAGCCCACAATCAACACGGACAGCGTTAAAAATTATCTGAAATATTATTGGTATGTTTCTTCAACCGGATTTTCATCAGCGTATAGCGTAACACATACTTACACATATATCACTACAGATACCGCAGGACATCCGGCAAACATAGAACGGTACGATAACTCCATATCCAAGTGGTCAACGGTAACCGGGACGATCAGCCCGCCGACATTTACATTCACAAGCAGTTCTATCTTAGATGGTTCATATACCATCGGAGACGTTTTTGCATCTCTTCCGATGCTTTACAGCATAATGTCTGGAAGCTGGTACAACGGCGCGTTATGGTCAACTGATACCACTACGAAGATACCGTATGGAAAAATCCCGAACGGGAATCCTGTTTTCATACGATCGCAGGATTCTGTCGCTTTGACCGCAAACAATGCAAATGCCTCATCGGTGGTCATCAACGGAATCCTCGACGCTGGCAACACGACATTGAATAATATCGGGCAGGTGTCGGGAAGTGGAAAAATAAAAATTTCAAGCACGGCCAGCGGGTATTTCGCATTTCCCGGGGGGGTCTACGATGGGTTTTTCTCGAATTCGGCGAGCACGGTCGAATTTTACGGCACCATCAACGGAAGATTACCCTTAGATCCGGGCAACACGACGAAGCCATATCAAAACGTCATTTTTTCCGGAACAAGCATCAAGTATATCAGCAGCGTAGATACAAAGGTGATCGGCAATCTGACAATTCAAAACGGCAGCAAGTTGGACAATACGCAGTACAATAAGGACATTTACATTCTTGGGAATTGGGTCGACAACAACACTGGCACGGCCGGCTTCACTCCCGGGACCGGCACAGTTTATTTTGACGGCTCATCGGCTCAGCGCATTACAATGGGAAGCAGCTCGACCACAGAGACATTTTATAATTTTGCTCTTAACAATTCATCCGGCATCACGATCGCGACGGGAAACGTCTCTGTCAGCCGCAATTTATTCCTTACATCTGGAAATATTACAACGAGCAGCAACAATAGTTTGACGATCACGAATACGGACACCGGCGCTGTCGTAGGCGGGGGCGTCAATTCTTTTGTGAACGGTCCGCTGATAAAGCAAATAAATAGCGGCTCGCATTTTCAATTCCCCGTAGGCGATGCGGTCTCGTCAAATCGCAATCGGTTCGGGTACGTTTCCGTAAATAATGTTTCTACCTCCGGAACGTGGACGGCACAATTTTCCGACAAGAATCCTACAACAGACGGATACAGCATTTCCAATATGACACCGCCCCTAATGTCGGTCAACTATACGGAATATTGGAAGGTCGCCGGTCCGACCGGAGGAACTGCAAATGTTACATTGAGCTGGGATCAATACAGCGGGATGAGCAGCTCGTCATCGACGCGTGCACTTTCGTTGGTTGCGGAGTGGGGCACACCGGTGGCGGGCAGTTGGAATTCCGCCGGTAGTATGGTTTCGGATTTTGGACAAGATAGTGGTACAGTAGCTACTTCGACAGTGCTAAATCTTGCCGGGACGCAGGTCTTTACAATAGGAGCGACGACGGCGGCCATAGCTGCACTAATCACTTCGATCCAAACCGGATTGTGGAATAATCCTGCCGTATGGAATGTCGGGCGCATACCGAGCGCGATCGATACCGTGGTCATCACCAGCCCGTACAACGTTGTCCTTAATATTCCGTTGGCTATCGCGAGGTTTGCCGTCAATAACGGTGGAACATACAACGACAGCACTTTCACATTAACGGTTGCCGGGAACGTAACATTGAACGGAACATGGAGCGGCTCTGGAAAGTTAAGTATGACAATGTCAGGCGGTGCTATTTACGGCACTGGGACAGTTACGGGGAAGAGCACACTTGAAATTGCCGCCGGGAGCGAGAGCATTGTATCCAATGCTAATTTAATATTGAAAAACGTTTCTATTCTTTCCGCTGATACGCTCAATAATTATGGCTCAGTAACCATCGATTCGCTCGCAGGCAGCACGGCGACTTCTATTTTTAATAACTTTCCAGGATCGACACTGACAATCAATGGTTCACTACTCAATACCGGCACACTCAACGCAGCCGTATCTCCTAACACGGTCATATATGGTGGATCTGCAGCTCAGGTAATCAAGTCGACAACATACAATAATATCATTATCAGCGGCGCTGGAGCAAAGACCATCAATAGCGGTGCGACCACGATAAGCAACGGTACTCTTGAACTTCAATCCGGTCCGGTGTTCACAATACAGTCCGGGGCATCGGTTGCGGCAACGGGTACAGGGAAGATCGTTCTCGATCCCAACTCAAGTTATATAAATCTCAGCAATAGCGCTCCGCTTGTTCAGGTACAAACTCGAATCACCGGCAGGGATGGATGGCGCATGATTGCAGCTCCTGATACCGTCACGGTCGGTTCGATGCTCGGAGGCAAATTTGTCACGCAAGGTTTCAGCGGTTCGACTTATCCTGCGATGCAGCCAAACTTGATGTGGTGGGATGAAACAAGCAAGGGGACTTCTTTACAGGCGTGGAGGGCGCCATCGAACATGACCGATACCGTTAAGTTGGGAAGAGGCTACATGTACTATGTTTTCAACGGGGCACAAATAACCGGCCAGTCGGGAGGCGGCAACTATAGTGATACTCTTCCACTGACTATGTCCGCTCTCGGCCCAGAGCATCCGCTTACCACAGCATTCGACTTCGGTGTCACGGCCACCATGCGTGCCGGAGGCGGATCTCCTGACACGACTTACACGGATACTGCCGCGGCCGACTACGGGTGGAACCTTGTAGGGAATCCGACTCCTTCTACCATTAACTGGAATGCGTCTTCAGGGTGGACAAAGACGAACATGGACGGAACTATTTATGTCTGGGATCCAAACGACACAACCGGCGGCTATAAGACATGGAATGGCACCACTGGAAACCTCGGAAGTGGATTGATTGCGCCGTTCCAGGCATTCTGGGTAAAGGCAAACAACGCCAATCCCTCGTTGAGATGCGACAATGGTGTGAAATCGAGTGGAGGCGTTTTCCTCGAGAAAGCAGTCAAGGATTCGATAGGGAATATTTTGTCCGCGAAAGCTGCTGAGAAATCCTCCGGTAATAATCCTCTCAGCAAGGTTACCGATGATTCAGTGTCGTCATCGACGCCGGTTATCTCATTGACACTTTCGTCGAATGAACTTGAGGCACAAGCGTATCTGATGTTCAGCGGCTCGGGATTGCTGTCGTATGATCCGTACGACGCATTCAGTCTGGTTCCTCTCACTAATGATTACCTGATACTCTACTCAGTTGCCGGAGAAGGACAGCTGCCAATGCAGATTCAGGATCTCCCCGACACAGGTTTCGGCGAACCATTTACACTTCCGTTGTACGTTGGCGGAACAATGGCCGGCAAGCCACTCAGCAGTTCATTTACACTCTGTTGGAAATTAGACGGAAAACTCCCATCGGGCTGGAACATCGAGCTCATGGATGACGACAATGCAAAAGCCTATAACATTTCCGCAGAGGGTCAATTGACATTCCAGTACAACACCCCCGCCGGCATGGTGCCTTTGAGCAACAGCTTTTTGGAAAAGACTTCGAGCAACGGTTCAAGCCGGCGATCGCTCCCAACGCCTGTGGTACTCACTGTTCCATCATCTAAGTTGTCCAAGGCCGCCTCCGTGACTCCACGCTTTCGTTTGGTAATTGCGGCAAACAATAACTTGAATGGATATCTACCGACTACACCGCAACTGGAGCAAAATTATCCGAATCCCTTTAACCCTACTACAAACATTCCGTTTACGGTCCCCGCAAAATCTCGCGTTACGATCGAGGTATTTAATGTCCTCGGCCAAAAGGTTGCGACACTGGCCGATATGGATTATGATGCAGGAACTCATGTGGTTGTATGGAACCCTAGAGGCACTGCAAGCGGCGTTTATTTCTGCAGGTTGATAGCAGGCTCACACAAGAAAACAATAAAAATGCTTCTCTTAAGATGATAAGATTCCTTAATTACATACTGCCGCGAGGACGAATGCTTTTGCTTTTGATTGCATTTACTGTTTCCCCTGCAGTAGCGCAGAAAATAAATTTCGGAGCGTACACAACTTCCGCGGGCCTCAACTTGTATCCAAGCGCCGGCTTGAATTTCAACGACAAGCAGCCCGCAATACTCATTAACAGCAACGTAACGGTGAGCATCACGCTTTACGACAACGATTGCGGGTATGTACAAATTGTCGGAGATGCCACTAGAGACATTACTATCATAGTCCCTCACACGGTCTATCTAACTTGCGGCGCGAGTGAGATACCGTTTACATGTCAATGCGCATATTCTAATCTTGGATCAACCGACGTGAATGTGGCCAAGATGAGCGCCGTCGAGATATCATCCGGGGTTACAGTTATCACTGTACCAATGCTCCAGAGGACTTTAGGTGCACCCGCTCCACCACCGACGCCTGCTCACGGCGGGTACTCAGCTCCGACCGCGACAGCGTATCTATTTCTATATGGAACGCTTGGACCTGTGGGGAACGTGGCCGCAGGGACGTACATTGGAACGATCAATGTCTACGTCAACTACACTACATATTGATGATAGGACAGTCGGAGTTGTGCTGGCAGGGTGAACGGTGATCGGTTGAGGATGAAAAAAGCGATAAAGATAGGCCGCGCAACCAGAGAGAATCTTTATCCCCGTTGCTCCACGATTTGAACGATGACTCGAACTCATTGCATGTATATTCCCCCGTTTTAATAAATCGACTTGCATACGGGGGCTCTGCCCCAATTTACTAACGTGGCTCCGGATCACTTTTTGGTGTGCCGGTCAAAAGGAGTGGCGGCAGAATTGTTTCTTTGCCAATCATCCGCCATTGGAGTATGGCTTTAGCCGCAGGAATTTATTAGATTAACAAGAAGTCAGAAGGCACAATGAGTTACCGCAGGCGATCCGGCATAAACACCTTCCATGAGGTGATAAAAGCGGTCAACGACGTAGTTCACATAGAAAGATAGACATATGTGGCTAACTCGACTTGCTCTCAGATACCCCATCTCCACACTGATGGGATCAATTGCAATTTTTGTTTTGGGGTTGGTGTCGTTTCTTCAGCTCCCTATCGACATGCTGCCGAACATACAAATCCCTGCGGTGTCGGTAATCACTTACTATAATGGTGCCGCTCCAAGTGATATGGAGCAATCCGTGACTATACCACTCGAACGGGCTGTCAGCAGCACAAACAACGTAAACTACGTTCAATCTCAAACGCGGGAAGGGGTTGACAGGATATATATCTATTTTAATTGGGACGCAAACACCAATGTTGGACTCGTTGACGTCATCCAGAAAATAAACAGGGCATTCAGTCTGCTGCCGACCGGCGTATCTCAACCCATCGCTCTCAGATTCGACATCTCAAATTTACCGGTATGCAGCATCGTACTTAGCAGCGGCATGGACGACCGAGAATTGTACGACCTCGCATATAACGTCATCGAGCCGCAAATCGAACACCTGGATGGCATCGCATCTGCTGCCGTGACAGGCGGAAAGATTCGTGAGATCCATGTTGTGCTCAACAGAAATAGAATCGAAGCCCTCAACATGCCGTTGCAGAACGTAACCGATGCAGTCGCACAATCAAATCTGATCATCCCATCCGGAGATTTGAAAACCGGTGTGTTCGACTATTCGTTAGCTACGGAAAGTCAGTATAACGTAGTTCAGCCGATGGAAAATATGGTTGTGAAAGTCATCAATGGCATTCCAATTCGCATCAAGGACATTGGTTATGTTGAAGACTCGTATCAGGAACAAACGGAGGTCGTCAGAGTGAACGGCCAGCACGGTGTGGTCCTGCGCGTTCTGAAATCACCCGATGCAAATACTGTGGATGTTGTTGACGAGGTGATAGATGAGCTCCCGAGACTCCAAGGTGTACCACCATCGGTACGATCATCATTGTCTTTTGATCAGAGTCAATATATCAGAGATTCGATCTCCGGTCTTCAGCAGGAAGCTCTCATGGGTGCATTGCTTGCAACGATCGTTATCCTGCTATTCCTTAGAAATGCCAGGAGTGCACTGGTAATTTTCGTAGCGATACCACTCTCGATTTTGGTCACATTTATCTATTTCAGATTCAGCGCAACCACTTTAAATATCATGACGCTTGGAGGCTTGGCGCTCGGGGTTGGAAGGCTGGTAGACGATTCAATTGTCGAGCTGGAAAACATAACACGGCATTATAATTTAATGGGCGGACAGAAGATCAGCAGGATGCAGGCTACACTTGATGCCGCACTGGAAGTTGCTGGACCGATTTTCATTTCCACTCTCACAACGGTAATAGTCTTCTTGCCGGTAGTTTTCCTGAGCGGTGTAGCAAAGCTCCTTTTCCTGCCGCTCGTGCTTACCATCACCGTGGCATTGTTCGGCTCTTTTTTCGTTTCAAGGACCGTTACTCCCCTTCTTTGCTACAGAATTGTTCAGCCTGAAAAGGAAATAGACCTAAATTCTAAAAAGTATCTCGTTAGATTGAGATTAAGCTTGAAAAATCTTTTTGAGGACATAGACATTAATTATCAGAAAACCATCGGGTATCTTCTGAAGCATAAGCGGTACGTCGTTTTCTCCGTTGCAGGATTCGCACTTCTTTCGTTTGGGCTATTCAAGTTTGTCGGCACGGAGTTTTTCCCCGACAGCGATGAAAGCCAGTTCAGCATATCGGTCAAGCTGCCGGTGGGCACCCGCATCGAAGAAACTGAAAAATATGCAGAAAGAGTTGAAGACATCCTCAGAAAAAATATCCCGGAAGTGAAGGCAATAATCTCGGATATTGGCATGCCAAGTCAAAAGAGCGGCCATCTTTTCGGCTCGAATCCCGGAACGTACGCGGCCGGCATCCAAGTCCAGCTTGTGGAACCGGCGCAAAGAAAACGCTCAGAGGCGGAAATCATCAATGCCGTGAGACCGGTTCTGATGACTATGCCTGGAGCAAGAATTTACGTTACACCCGGCGGGTTCCTGCACTTTTTGCTGAATTTCGGCTCCGCAGCCCCGATCGATGTCGAGATCATGGGTTATGATATGGCGACGGCGATGCGGTTGACCCAACAAGTATACACCATGGTGCGTTCAACGCCCGGTGCAGTTGATGTTCAAATAAGTCAAGACCCAAACCTTCCGCAACTGCGAGTGATTGTGGATAGAAACAAAGCGGGTGCGCTTGGAGTGAATGTCGCCGACGTGGCAAACACGGTTTCAACGGCAATCGATGGCTCGGTCGCCTCGCTGTACCAGGATACACGAAACGGCAACAGCTATAACATACTTGTTCGTTTAAATGAGAGTGATCGCAACAGAATTGATGACATCCGATGTTTGACGGTGAATAGCAGTTCAGGGCATCTGGTGACGCTTGGTAACATTGCGAATGTTGTAATGTCGAATTCCCCTGTGGAAATAGACAGGAAGTATCAACAGCGGATTATTGATGTCACGGCAAACGTCGCAGGGAGAGATCTGGGAAGTGTCTCCTCTGAAATCCAAAACAAAATTAACACTTTGGCTGTCCCATCCGGGTTTCAGGTTATTCAGAGTGGAAACATCGAACAGCAGAACAGCACGTTCAGGTCTTTGGGCCTCGCTCTCATACTTGCAATTATCATGGTTTACATGGTCATGGCCTCTCAATTCCAGTCGCTCGTCGATCCGTTCATTATTATGTTTACAATTCCACTTGGAGTCGCCGGAGTAGTTTGGGCGCTCTTCTTGACAAACACAACTCTCTCAGTCACCTCGTTCGAAGGGGTGATCGTCATGGTCGGGATCGTCGTTTCCAACGGGATACTGCTGATCGATTACATCAATCGCCTGCGAAAAAGAGGGATGGAGCTTCATGAGGCAGTTATGACAGGCGGACGAACGCGGCTTCGTCCAATATTGATGACTTCTCTTGCAACGATTTTTGGCCTGATTCCCATGGCTATAGGAGTGGGCGGTGAAAGATCACAGGCGCCTTTGGCTATCGCCGTGATAGGCGGACTGACGGCATCCACATTCTTGACACTGATTTTTGTCCCGACTCTATATACGATATTTGAAGAAAGATTCAAACGTGAACTGACCGCTAAAGAGCAGGGGCGTACCGTTTCCGTCTGAAGTGATCAAAGAAATTCGATGTGCTTCCACAAAAGTGATCCCGTGTTATACTGGTAACTTTAGATGACCACCCCCCGAGTTGATCTGCTAATGAAAAATCAGTAATCAAATCAGATATTGGCGGCCCAAGTCGAAGTGGGAGCCGCTGAACTCTCCATCCGGGGTCATGGAACACTTCGGGAATAGTCAATTCCTCGTTTGCTTTTCGATCTGAACGATGCCTCTAACTTTTTAATGTCCCAAATTCCGATTCGCATTGATAGAACGGCGATGGAAACGACAGTTCTCCAGGAGTGTCGGCGCACGAGGTTCCCTTCGGCCAATGGAGCTGTTTTGGCAACCTATTGCGGGATCACTTCTCGGGTACACGGCGGCGGCGCGGCAACAATGCAGTGGTAATTCAAAAGTCGGTATGCAAAATAGTCAATGTAAATTCCCATTGGTTATTTGCCTGTCCATGTGAGTTCGAATTCACAATAACCCTTATTAGACTCAATTAATGTTACGTATCTCATATTTACATCTTTGGCGCCTGACATCTCTAGAGCTTTCGTGTAGAATCCGATAATACTAAAACCCATAAGTCTATGCTGTTTTTCAAATCCAGTAAATGTCAACGTTGCTCTGTTGTTTCCCATTTTTACATTTACTGATATTCCTCTGAAATAAGTCTCAAATACCATTGACGATCTATTTAAGACAAATTCCGGCGATCCTAATTTTATGAAGAACTTATATAAACCCTTCAACTGTTTTTCAATTAACGTCTCGGATCTTTTTATCAATTCATTTTCATGACCATTTGCTGTCTGTAAAAGATCTTGTTCTAGAAACCTGACAAAATCATCCAATCTGTACCAACTTGATGACAATACTATGTTCTCAAATACCTTCTTGGTTTCGTCATTCAACCTGCCGACTATATTATCATAAACATCTTCACCATTTCTTTTCTTGATGGATTCGATAGAATCACGAATCACAGAACCCTTGATTTCAATCATCTGATGACTCCTCTGTCATTTTTCGTTAGTATTAAGCAAGGCATCGGCCCCAGGGAGCTTGGTCGGGATTGGTTCAAAAGTTCTTGGAATAACACTCTTGATTACGGTCGCGAGCACGAAACTCTTCTATGCCATTCCCTGCCTCCTGAGTGAATATTATTGAACGCGGCCGAGAAATGCAAATGGAGACTGCTCGAAAAGAAAAGTCCCTCCAAAAAATTTGACGGGACTTAGAGAAAATTCCAAGCTTGAGAAGCCTGAATTTGCTCGGCGACAAGATCCGTTTCTTACAAAGTGGCAACCTCTTCGTATATGGGGGTTGTGCTTGAAGTTAGGCATTAGCCGAATACCCTGTGAAGGGTGTGGATACTCGGCGTATTGCCCGCATGAATAATATCAGATTTCTGCGTATCTTGAGCTCCAGACGTCTCGAGCGAAAGCCGGCTCGATACGTTCGAAACCGAAAAATGAAACCGCTGAGAACGCCGAGATAGTTTATTGGGAGGACGAGTTGGTATTTTTTTGCACTTTCGCGGTCAAAAATATTCTTGCTTCACGAATCTAGTTTTTAGGCGATAAAACCTACTATGTTCAAATGAAAACTTTTAACATTGCCATTTTCGGGTGCGGCACTGTGGGCAGCGCAGTCGCAGGAATTCTTCTCGATATGAAGAACGTGCTCTCTGACCGTTCTTCGCGAACCGTTGAGCTGAGGAAGATAGTCGACCTTTTTCCCGGGAAGAATTCTAAGAAGTATAACATTCCACCGGACCTCTTCTGCGGCGGCGGAAAAGATTTGACGAAGCAGGAAGCATCGAAATGTATTTCTGAGATTATTGACGACAAAGAGATTGACCTTGTGGTAGAAACGATCGGAGGGACCAGCGATTATCTGCTGTCGGTGATTCTCAAAGCGCTGAACGCAAAGAAGCATGTCGTTACCGCGAACAAGGCTATGCTCGCGGAGAGAGGAGATGTTATCTTCAGAACGGCAAGAGAAAACAACGTTACCCTTGGCTGCGAAGCAAGCGTGTGCGGCGCCATACCGATTATCAAGACGATACGGGAAAGTTTCACTGGAGATGAGGTGCGGGAAGTTTCTGGCATTATGAACGGCACCAGCAACTACGTCCTTTCGAAGATGGAGCTCGACGGGGTCGATTTTAAGTCAGCGCTGAAGATGGCACAGGAATCCGGATTCGCTGAATCAGATCCCACGCTCGACATAACAGGCGGGGATGCGGCTCATAAGCTTGCCATACTTATTCGGCTCGCATTTGGCAAGGAAATAAATTACAGCGATCTGACAAAGGAAGGGATTCAAAACATCGAGAAGGAAGATATTGAATTTGCCAATGAAATGGGTTGTACCATCAAGCTTATCTGCCATGCAAAGAAGATTGACGGGAAAATATTTGCTGCCGTGAGGCCGATGATGGTGAAGCACGATAATTTCCTCTCACAAGTACACGGGGCAACCAACTGTGTAGAGGTAATTAATAAATATTCCGGCAGGCACTATTTTATGGGCGCTGGCGCGGGAGGCTTGGAAACTGCAAGCTCCATAGTTGCCGATATTGTTTTTACAGCTCGCTACGGTGCCAGCGTTGAAAATGTCCCCGCATCATCGCAGTTAGAATTGGTTGACGCCGACCATTTTGAGTTTCCATATAATATCACATTTTCAACCGAAGATTGTCCCGGGGTTACCGGACTGGTAACGACTGCAATTGGCGAACATAAAATCAACATAGATACGGTGAGCCACAATCGTCGCAACAAGGAGAAGGCTGTTTTTTCTGTGGTGACAATGCCATGCACGATGCGGCAGATCAAGAGCGCGATTGCATCGATCAGAAAAAAATCACCTGATTTACTTGCGGATGAACCGAAGGCGATTCCGATCTTGCAGTAAGCAGCTTCGTCTAGAAGAGTGGTAGTGGTACAGTTCGACGTTCTCCGCGAGTTGAGCCGCCAATCGAATGGCACGCAGGAGGATGTCGTTCATATCTGAGGCGGCCTTGATTCGAAACCTGTGGGAACTTGCTCCCACACTGTCAAACGAGTTATAGCTGTTTCCATTATGGGGGAACAAATTGTCGGTTTCTTCAGAGCGAAGGATGCAGGTCGGTTAGAGATATGAATGAGGTCGCCAGTCATGTAAAATTGTATAAGTAATCCCGCCTTTTGTATAACATCCTCCCAGCTCAGCCACGTTATATTAGTATCGCGAGTTTCGACTCGTTGTTATTGTCAACATACGATAGAAAAGGAGAAACAATGCAGAAGCGTAAACTAGGAAAGAGCGGCCCGGAAGTTTCAGCGCTCGGGCTTGGCTGCATGGGAATGAGCTTTGCCTACGGGCCGGCTCCGGACAAAAAAGAAATGATCGCGCTAATACGCAAAGCGGTGGAGCTCGGCGTGACGTTCTTCGACACCGCAGAAGCGTACGGCCCGTTCATAAACGAAGAACTTGTGGGCGAAGCACTTGCTCCGTTCAAGGGAGAGGTGGTCATCGCCACGAAATTCGGTTTCAAATACGATCCCAGCGGGAAACAGACGGGCCAGGATAGTCGGCCTGAACATATCAAAGAAGTCGCTGAGGCTTCGCTGAAACGACTTAAGGTCGATGCCATCGATCTCTTCTACCAGCATCGCGTCGACACGAGTATGCCGATCGAAGACGTGGCAGGAACGGTGAAGAAGCTGATTCAGGAGGGAAAGGTGAAGCACTTTGGCCTTTCGGAAGCAGGAGTGAAAACCATTCGCCGTGCGCACGCTGTTCAGCCAGTGACTGCACTTCAAAGCGAATATTCGTTGTGGTGGAGACGACCCGAAGAGGAAGTCTTGCCAACTCTCGAGGAACTCGGGATCGGATTCGTTCCATTCAGCCCACTTGGCAAAGGTTACCTCACGGGAAAGATCGATGAGAAAACGAAATTCGACAAATCTGACTTCCGTAATATTGTACCACGCTTTACGCCTGAGAATCGAAAAATGAATCAGTCCCTGGTTGACTTGCTCGCATCCATCGGGAAGAGGAAGAAGGCAACGCCCGCCCAGATAGCACTTGCATGGCTCCTTGCGCAGAAGTCATGGATCGTTCCAATTCCGGGAACCACGAAGCTGAACCGTCTTGATGAGAACATCGGAGCAGTTGAAGTCGAGCTTAATCCTGAGGATCTTCGTGAAATTGAAGACGTTGCGTCAAAAATCGCGGTTCAAGGCGCCCGGTATCCCGAAGAACTGGAACGAAGGACAGGTCTCTAATTAATATCAAAGAAAGGAATTTTTGACGTGAAAGCGACGGTAATATATGGGCCGCGCGATGTGCGCTTCGAAGAGCGCGACGACCCAAAGATCATAAAGCCAACGGACGCCATTGTTCGGATCTCGGCGACCTGCGTCTGTGGTTCCGACCTCTGGACTTACCGCGGCATCAATGCGGTTGACCAACCTGCTCCGTTCGGCCATGAATACTGCGGGATCGTCGAGAAGGCAGGAGGCGCAGTCAAATCCATCGAACCCGGCCAATTTGTAATCGGTTCTTTTTTCGCCTCCGATAACACATGTCCACATTGCCACGCCGGCTATCAGTCGTCTTGTGAGCACAAAGAGTTGGTTGTCGGCGCTCAGGCACCTCTGCTGCGCGTCCCGTTAGCGGACGGCACGCTGGTCCCAACACCCGGTGTTCCATCGGAGGATTTAATCCCAAGTCTGCTGACACTCTCCGATGTCATGGGCACCGGATGGTTCGCTGCCGACGCAGCGAACGTCAAGCCGGGCTCGACCGCGGCGGTCGTCGGTGACGGCGCGGTCGGTCTCCTTGGTGTGCTCTCCGCAAAACATATGGGCGCCAAACGAATCATCGCGATGAGCCGTCACGAGTCGCGGCAGAAACTTGCCCGCGAGTTCGGTGCAACCGATATCGTGGCCGAGCGCGGTGAGGAAGGTGTTCAACGTATCAAGGAACTGACGAACGGAATCGGTGCTGACTCGGTGCTTGAGTGTGTAGGTACCCAGGAAGCAATGGTGCAGGCGATCCGTTCCACGCGGCCCGGTGGGTCAGTGGGCTACGTTGGTGTCCCGCACGGTGTTGAGCTCAAAGGCGAGGAACTGTTTTGGACTCACGTCCATCTCCATGGCGGCCCCGCGCCTGTGCGGCGCTATTTGCCCGAGTTGATCAAACTCGTGTGGAACAGGAAGATCAACCCCGGCAAGGTCTTCGATCTGACCCTGCCGCTTGACAGAGTGGCGGAAGGTTACCGCGCTATGGATGAGCGAAAAGCGATTAAAACGCTCTTGCGTCCGTAAATCAAGGAGAACCCGCAAATGGCCAAATAGCCGAAAGACGAACTAGGCAGTATCGCAAAGGCCGATGACCGAAATAATTTTCGACGGGAGGCGCCTCATGCGGCGCTGGTTTAGGAGCGGGTGCTAAGAGGAATTTGAATCGTTCAACGACAACTTAATTCTTCTCAGCGCAGTATCTAGGTCCCTCTTTATTTGATGCTCCCATATCCTCAAAACCTTCCATCCTTCTTTCCGAAGAACTCTGTTCACTTCGCGGTCACGCTCTTTATTTCTTTTCAGCTTTTTTGTCCAGTATCCTTTATTTGACTTAGGAGTGTTATGATGGTACGGGCAGACGTGCCAAAAACAGGAATCCAGAAAAACGACTACCCTTTTCTTTCTAAAGACAAAATCTGGTTTCCCTTTGATAGTGGAACAGTTCCGTGAAAAGCTTAATCGTCTTTTGCGAAGTTCTTTTGCAACGATCAATTCGATCGAAGTGTCTTTGCTTCAAATGTTCTACATGTTCTTTCTACGTTGTGCTTTTGTAAGGTTATCAGCCATGCAGCATTTAGTTTCCCTTTTTATTATCTTGAACAAAAATTAGAAAAAATGAACATCGATGATATAATATCGTACTCTGACATTGTTTCGGCAGAGGGACAAAATATTCAGCGCGGGATGAACTTTAATGTTGGCAATGGCTACTCAGTGTTTCTAATGTCCGTTAGGAAAAACGCACCATACGCCGACAAGATCAATGAAGCAACTAATTCGATTGTTTATGAAGGCCATGATGCTCAAAAGAATCATGCGAGAAATCCAAAGGACGTCGATCAACCGATGGTCACACCTAAAGGCTCTCTAACTCAGAACGGAAAGTTTTTTGCCGCCGCTCAAGCGTTCAAACTTGGTTTGACGCGAGATGCTCATAAGATCAAAGTTTATGAGAAGCTGGATGAGGGAGTGTGGTCTTACAAGGGATTCTTCAACCTAGTCGACGCGAGGATTTTCTTCGATGGAAAAAGAAACGTTTTCAAGTTTTACCTTCAAGCTATTGAGTTGAAATCTTTCCATCGAGAAACAATCATCCCCAACAGCAGGTTGATTCCGACAGAAGTGAAAATCGAAGTATGGAATCGGGATAGAGGAAGATGTGTGCTTTGTGGATCCACTGAGAACCTACATTACGATCACGACCTTCCATTTTCAAAAGGTGGGACAAGCTATAGTGCGAAGAATGTGAGAATACTTTGTCTCAAATGTAATCTGAAGAAATCCTCAAAGATAATGACCATCATACCGCCGTTATTCTCATGAATCCCGCATCCGGGCCATCTTATTTTATCCATTTTATCTCAACTTGTCTTTCCATCTGTTTGAATTCTCGATCACCAGTCACCAACACTGCTTTCATCTGTTTTGCGAGTGCGGCGCAGTACGCATCACCAAGTGAAAGATGGTAAGTCGCTTTTAATTCCGCAGCCAGCTCGGCGAGTTCTCGGTTGACATCCACTACCGCAAGAGTCGTTTCATGTTCAAATTGTTTTGCCGCTTTCACTCCAGTCTCTCCCTGAATTTGCTGGACGCGGTAAAGAACTTCTGTCCAGTTCACTGCAGAGATGTACACTTCTTTGTTTTGATCCACTGCTTGAGAGAGAAGCTGCTCCACCTGTTCTGCTGCAGGCTCATCGAACAGCAGGGCAAGAACTGCGGAGCTATCGAATACCGTGTTTGCCAAGCTTCGCCTCTTCCTTATGCAGGTCTTCTTTGCGGTCGTCAAGCAGCTGTTGCGTTGCCGGCTTCGTGCCGGGTTTCAACTTCAGGATCCCTCTGAATTTTTTTATCGTCTCGCGAGTGATCGGCTTCAAAACGATTTCGAACTTCTCTTCGTCAATTTCGAGCTTAAACCTCGTTCCTTCTTGAATGCCGAATTTCCTCCGCACAGAAGACGGAATGACAATCTGTCCCTTTGTCCTTGCTATTGTTTCCATCGCAGAACTCCTTTTAAATTGGCGTATGAAATCTAATATATTTCTTACTAAAAGTCAACGGTCGGACACACAATATATTTCCTACTTAAGCCGAAAAGAAGAAATATTTTTCACTAGCGGAACACCTCACGTCCTCGTTGAATCGGGCGTTTTGCTTATGATATACGGCTTGCTTTCGAGTCCCTTTTCTAAGTGACTGAAAAATGTATCTTTATTCCCGCCTTTTGTATAACACATGCCCAGCTTTTCGTTCTTAAATTTGTATCTGAAACCCTTTGGTTTATTCTTACGGTTAATCTGATACACAAGGAGGAAAATCATGCAGAAGGTTGTATTAAATAACGGTGTGGAGATGCCCATCTTAGGGTTTGGTGTTTATCAGGTACCTGACGCCCGGGAATGTGAAAGAAGTGTCCACGAAGCTATACAGACAGGCTATCGCCTGATAGATACCGCGGCTGCATACATGAATGAGGAGGCTGTCGGCAAAGCGATCAAGAAAAGCGGCGTGGCGAGGGAAGAACTGTTCGTCACAACGAAGCTTTGGATTCAAGATGCTGGTTATGATAGCACAAAGAAGGCTTTTGAAAAATCATTGAAGAAGCTGCGGTTAGATTACCTGGACCTCTATTTGATTCATCAACCCTTTGGGGACGTTTACGGCTCCTGGCGAGCGATGGAAGAGCTTTGTTCGGAGGGGAAGGTTAGAGCGATCGGTGTCAGCAACTTCCAGCCGGATCGGATAATGGATTTGATCGTTCATAACAAAGTGGTTCCATCGGTAAATCAGATCGAGACTCACCCTTTCAACCAGCAAATCGAAAATCAAAAATTCCTTCAGGAAAACAAAGTCCAGATCGAATCCTGGGCACCGTTCGCTGAAGGCAAAAACAACATTTTCAAGAATGAATCGCTCCTTTCTATTGCCGACAAACATAAGAGAACGGTTGCTCAGGTGATTCTGCGCTGGTTGACGCAAAGAGGAGTAGTTGTTATTCCAAAATCGGTTCACAAAGAAAGAATTATCGAAAACTTTAACGTCTTCGATTTTGAATTGAGTCATGAGGATATGGATTCAATTGCGACGGTGGATATGAAGGTTAGCAGCTTCTTCGACCATCGTAATCCGGAAATGGTGAAATGGCTATGCAGCAGAAAACTCGATATCTAAAACCAATGTTATCATCAAACAATTTCGAAAGAGCGAGATAGAGAAATGAAAAACGTTTTGATATTGGGCGCTAGCGGCAAGATTGCAGGTAAAGTAATTGACCTGTTGATGAAAAAGGAGGATATCCGCTTGAACCTTTTCTTGCGAAATCCTCGCAGACTGAGAAATCGTGCAAATGATAATTGCCGCATCATCGAAGGCGACGTTTTAAATCTAAATGATCTAAAAGAAGCCATGACGGGGATCGATATTGTCTACGCAAACCTTGCGGGCGATTTGGAGCAGATGGCGAGAAATATTGTTAAGATCATGGATGAGAAGAAGGTGAAGAGGCTTATATTCATTAGTTCGATAGGTATTTATGACGAACCAGTAAGGCCTGTATTGAAGCCTTATAGAAAAGCAGCGGATGTCATAGAAGCATCGGATCTCGAGTACACGATCTTAAGACCAACGTGGTTCACCAACGCAGACGAAGTCGATTATGAAATAACCAGGAAAGGCGAACCGGAGAGAGGTTCGGTAATTTCTCAAAAGAGTTTAGCAGCGTTCATCGCGAAAGTCATTGAATCTCCCGACAACTATATTCGTGAGAACCTGGGGATAAACAAACCAAATTCTTAGTACCACAAACAAAAAGGAATTCTAAAATGGAAATTAAACGAAACGGTTCACAGCCTTCAGGCAAAGGCCCGGATGAATACTTCACCGGCACTGTCCGCATTGATCCACTGTTCGAGGCGCCTGCCCCTGCACGCGCGCGCGGTGCCTATGTCACATTTGAGCCCGGCGCACATACAGCATGGCACACGCATCCTCTCGGACAGACACTGATCGTCACGTCGGGCTGCGGCTGGGTGCAGAGCGAGGGCGGCCCAAAACGAGAAATCCGGCCTGGCGACGTAGTCTGGTGCCCGCCGAATGAGAGGCATTGGCACGGTGCCACACCGACCACCGCCATGACTCATATCGCGATCCAGGAAGCGCTCGATGGAAAGGTAGTCACATGGATGGAAAAGGTCAGCGATGAGCAATACAACGGAATTCTGCGCGCAAAGGAGGGCAATTGATGATATGACAACTCTCAACGGATGGGAAAACTTCTACATAATCGTCGGCTCATCTGCCGGCGCGCTGATAGGACTGCAGTTCGTTGTCATTACGCTCATTGACCGGGCGTCGCGGCCTGCCGCCGAGGCCGGGGCCGCATTTGCGACCCCAAGCGTCGTCCATTTTGGAGCTGTCCTATTGCTGTCGGCTATTGTCAGCGTTCCGTGGGATGGAATCACCGCGGCTTCAGTTCTTTGGGGACTCGTGGGCTTCTGCGGATTCGTGTACGCAGCAGTCGTAGCTCGACGTATGCGAGCGCAAACTGCCTACCGGCCGGTATTCGAAGACTGGCTGTTTCACGCTCTGCTTCCACTTGCAGCGTATACATTGCTCGCGCTATCGGCATTCTTTGCTGACTCCCACACTGCCAGGGCCCTACTCGGCGTCGGCGCCTCGTCGTTGCTGCTTCTCTTTATCGGTATCCACAACGCCTGGGACTCCGCAACGTACAATATCTTTGTCGGGAAAAGAAGATAGGGCGATAATGAACGGAACCCCGGGGGAAACATGGAGACTACTGTTTATTCTCTCATCGGACAGAACTAACTTTAAATGGATTGACGTATGATACATTTCAAAACAATCAGCGACCTAGATCAAGCAGAAGGTTTTCCGCCGCCGGAAAATCCGTTGTTCAGCTTGAACGTGCTTGAGGGTCCGAACAATTTGAAGAGGAACATAGAATTTACGTGCGATTGCTATATCGTTTGCTTCAAAAAAGTTAAAGCAGGCGAACTGTGGTACGGCAAGACGAAATACGACCATGACAAGGGTCTCATGTTCTTCACGAGGCCGAGACAGCTAATTGTTGCTCGCGGCCTTCAATACGCGGAAAAAGGATTCGTCCTTCATTTTCACGAAGACTTCCTGACGGGGCATCCCCTTTTCTCGGAAATAAAAAAATACAACTTCTTCGACTACGAAATTCACGAGGCGCTCCATCTCTCGCCCCGTGAGAAAGAAATCATGTGGTCGTTGTTCCATAAAATGGAAACGGAGTATCACAACAACCCGGATGAGTTCAGCAAGTCCATCATCCTTTCGCATTTAGATTCAATGCTGAAATACGCCCAGCGTTTCTATAAAAGACAGTTCATCGATAGGAGGCAGTTGTCGGGCGCAACGGTTACAAAATTCAATGAGTGTCTTAATGCTTATTTTGAAAAAGGAGAAGTAGTAGAAAAGGGATTGCCTACCGTGAATTTCATGGCTTCCCAACTTCATCTGTCGCCAAAATATTTAAGCGATTTATTGAAGCAGGAGACCGGCAAAACTGCCCTGGAGTTGATTCATCTCTATATGATTTCCGAAGCCAAAAACATGCTTGTAGCCGGCGACCAAAGCATATCTGAAGTCGCGTACCGGCTTGGCTTTGAAAACCCACCCTACTTTTCCCGGCTGTTCAAAAAAGAAGTGGGTGTAAGTCCGAAGGAATACAAAGACCAGCTGTTAAATTGATTCATCCGTCCTGTTTGTTCCAAGTTAACCCTTTTTCTTACGGGAGCGGTCTTTCCAATTTACACTATCTCGTATATTCCTGAATTCCATCTCACGCAACTTTTCCAAGAATTCCCTCTCTCGTGTAAGTTGCTCCTCTGGTTTTATTCCTAAATCAGTTCCAGGTTCCTTTTGCATTTTATCAAGTTTGCGCTCATTTTCCGTCTTACTCTTCGGATTATCTTGGCTGACTTCCAGAACACGCTTGTCGAGCGCCTCCCGGGCCTCTTGGATTGACTTCCTAAATCGTTCTTCACTTGCTTTGTCAAGTTCGCTGAGTCGCGCTTCTATCTGTCCTTCAATTTGCTTCAGGTCTGCCTCAGACTTTTTTTCCTCGCCCGTTTGAAGCCGCACACGTTCCTCTTCTTCATTTTCTTCCTTACTTGACGAAAGTGCAGTTTTTACCTTTGCAAGCTCCTCCATAAAGCGTTTCTGAAGTTCATCTTCGGCTTGTTTCTTGGTCTTTTCTATGAGGGCTTTACGCTCGACATCCGATAGTTGGCCCTTCTCCTTAGTTACGGTTTCTTTCAACTCAAAAATTGCTTTTTCGTATAGTGCACTTGTCTCGACACGCGCCTTTTCTTCAGTTTTCCTGATTTCATCTGCCAACAGCTTTCGATAAGAATCGTCCACCTTCTTGAATTCAACGTCGAACAACTTCTTTGCTTCCTTCCTCACTTCCTTCAATAACTTCTCTTTTTCCTTATCAAAATTCACGATCAAAGCCGCTGTTTCAGCGTCGTGTCTTTCGCGTTCTTGCTTCAGAATCTCCGCGACCCGCTGTTCGCCTTTACTGGCCTCTTCCATAAATCTGTCATGGTACTCAGCTTCAAGCCGTTCTTCGATCTTGTGAACCTCCTCAGTAAGTTTTTTGAGATAATCAGTTTCAACCCTGTGCTCAATTTCATTTCTTGGAGAAGATTCATCGCCTGTTTTCGTCAATTCGGCAGACTGCGGGTTATCCCTCGCCATCCGCAATTCTTCTATTCTCTCTTCAAGTGCAAAGATGTAACCATTTTTCGGATCCATGGTCCTTACAGTATCAAGCTCGACCTTGGCTTTATCCAGGTTGCCATCCTTGATGAGCTTGTCTACGATCTTCAGGCGATCCGAAATCTCCCTTTTACGAAGATCCGAAAACGGCCGCGCCGTCGGCGTAACCGGAGCTTTGGCCCTCTTGTTATCGTTGTTAAAAATCATCTCGCTCTCCTTTGAGTATCATTGGGTTTACGCGATAGTGCATATTATGCCAACGGAGGAGTGGAGGTGTGAGTGCACTGACGCTGTCCGTGATCAACGGCGACAGGACCTTGTCTTCGAAAGCCCTCACAATAATTTTGTTCGGTGTGGCTTGACCGGCGGCCGTGATCCTTGTGACGCATCTCGTGACGACATCCGCCTGGTTGAGGATGATCCCGCTCGCTGAAAGAATGACAACGGCGGGAATCAGCAACGCCGCTAAGGGAGCCAGGGTTTGCCCTGTATCCATTTCTCTGCCTCATGAATTGTCTTTGCAGCGTGTCAGTACCTTAAGGCACGGACATGACCACTCTCCGAGCGCTGAAAGATTTTAACCTTAGCACTTTTGTTTCTTCGTCTTGCTGTTCTTCAAGTCTCTATCGCCGGCTCCCTATTTCATCCCTCAACAGAATTGCGTCAAGCTCGGCACAATGATCTTTGCCATCGTACAGCAGACGTAAACAAAGCTTAAAACATTCCTTGTCACAAAGCAAGTCCTATGCATTCGAATTATAAAAATTCTCAATTAGATATCAAAATTGATAACTAGATGCGGTCAATCGCTTTTCAGAAATCATCCCTGCCCGTCCGAAAATGGTCGGATACCTTTGCCAGCCAGGCCACGGGATGAGATCCCGTCGTTGAAGATGGGCTAAAACATAATATTTACACAATTTGGCAAGCAGCAATGAGGCCGGAACTAAAGGCGGTGTAGTGTCCCCCATGCTCCTGGGGTTGTGATCTAGAATCCTGGTCTCTGGTTCGGATCAAGAACCAGTTTGTCCGGCGTCTCCACTCAGGGAGTTCATCATGCACGTGCGCCATGTCCCCGAAAAATAAAAATCCCGATGAAGACATCGGGCATCTCTCATTCCTCGGTCCACCCAAATCTACCAACCTCTTGCACCTCAAAATTCCGATAATCTGCAGGAAAAAAGATAGAGGCGAGAACATTTCTTATCTCGATTCAGCTAGCATGGCGCCGCATTTCAATCTCGAAGGCGATATAGAAATTCCGTCAATTGCACCTTGCGACAAAATCAAACTTGCCGTTAAACCTGCATTAGTGCCGACGAAGGTCGATCCAATCACCAGAGCTCTACAGTACAAGACTCTGATTGAGGACGGATTTGTCAAGAATCAATCAGAGTTACCTGCTTGTCTCCGGAGGAGTCGGGCATGGGTGAGCAGGGTGATGAGGATTCTGAGAGGACCAGAATATTGACGAGAAAGGAGTTTGAAGCGAGAAAGAACGGCATTCTGCCCATGTCATTAGTACTTGAGCTGGGGGCAGGTAAGGCAAACCCACCAGGCACGGCGGAACTCAAATCCCGCCTCTGGTTTACAACGACAGGAGCTTCTCGATTGAAATCGCAGAGAGATCAGGAACCACGATATCCGCCTTCGGAAGACGCTCTTTTGTGCCTATCCCCAGAGCCTTCATACCTGCCCGATGGGCGGCTTCAAGTCCGGCGACAGCGTCTTCGACGACGAGGCAGTTCGCGGGGGGAACCGAGACTTTCTTTGCAGCCAACAGGAACGGTTCCGGATCAGGTTTGTTGTTCTTGATATCATAGCCGTCGACAATGGCATCAAGATACTGCTCAATGCCTACCTGCCGGATGATCGTCTTCGCGTTCCGGCTATTCGAGGCAACTGCGACCTTGATGCCGCGCTGCCTGAGATCTTTCAATGCGTTCAAAGCTCCCGGAAGAAGCTCATCGGGGGTCACCGCCTCCAACGACTTGGCAAAATATCGGTTCTTTCGGTCAGCCAGTTCCTGTTTTTGTTCCGGGGTGAACGTGCGTGCCGAGGCCCTCGTGAGAATTTCGACGCACTCTATCCGGGCGATACCGCGAAATTTGTCATTGAATTCATGATCAAAGAAATCGAACCCCTCCTCCTTCGACAACTTCAACCATGACATGTAATGGTATTCGTCGGTAGAGACCAGCACACCATCGAGGTCAAACAGCACAGCCTTGATCATCAAACCGTTTTCTCCGTTTGTTGTTGAGAACCGTGTTCAACGGGAATGTAGTGAGAACTCGTCATTGTACTCACCTAAACCCAAGTAATGCCCGGACATCGCAGCAGCCTTCTTTCAGGTGTCCTCCAGGTCGTGGATAATTGTTTGCCGTTTTTGGAGACTCGGTCTCACTTGAATCTTGCTTTATCCACGTAGAATCGCTCATCCCACCATTCTTCGCTTCACTGCGAAGCCACTCGGTAAATATAGAATGAGTCGTTGGAAAATACAATTTGCGAGCCAGAGCCGTTTGGACTGAATCAATCTCGGGATACAAGCGAGCAGTACACTGACTTGCCCCTAGTTGATGCACCACTCACAAGTTAGCAATCTACTCAGATATTGTCAGCCCGAATCGAAACATGACGATCTAATTTCTTCATGCCGGCTCATGGTACACCTTGAGACTATTCTTTTCCCTATTCGCTCCTCGGTCTGCTCAATTCTATCAACTTTTTTCATCTCATCTTTCCTGTAATTTGCAGGAAAATTCAGAGAGGAGAAAATATATTCACCCTCGAATCAATTTGTCTGTTAGAATACTTCGATCTACCCTCTCCAGCGGTCTTTTGTACGATTCAGGTTGCCAATGTCTGACCGGACGGGGAGCGCCACATTTGTGCACAACATGTGGGCAAGAATCGATATCAATTCTTGGATAAGATGATTGCCGTGTATTGTCACCTAATTCCATTCCCGGTAGTCATATATTGTGAATGGATTTCTAAAAGAAGTAAAAACCACAAAGCAGGAGAACAAAATGCTTAATGAAGTGACAGGATTAATTGCGGTAGTTCTTATTTTTGGAGCGTTGCCCGCTGCAGTTGTCTTAATTTATTATTTCAGCAGGAAAGCCAAACATAGAGAAAGATTGGCTTTAATCGAAAAGGGAATAGACGCGTCCACTTTTATGAAGTCTGAAACCATTATCCATGATGCTTTAATGTGGGGAATGCTCATCATCGGGATCGGACTGGGATTGCTCCTCGGTGATATTGTTTCTACCTTTACACCATTGAGAGAGGAATACACAATGCCCAGCATGTCTCTTCTATTTGGAGGCCTCGGACTAGTTTGCTTCTACGCGTATAGAAGGAAAGCTGAGATGAAATCCGCCCAATAATGGACGAGTTGTACATAGGACTTATTCTCAGGGGAGACGTATCCAAGTACTCCTATTTTGTTGAAAAGTATAAAGGCATGGCATTTTCCATTGCGTTTCGAATTGTCAATAACAAAGAAGATGCAGAAGAAATCGTTCAGGATGCCTTCCTGAAAGCGTTCAAGTCGCTTAATAAGTTTAGAAGAGATTCGAAATTCTCGACCTGGTTTTACAGGATCGTTGTAAATACCTCGCTGTCAAGAGTAAGGAACAAAACGCCGGAATCGAGCAACTTAGGCGACGATGAGATCGGGAATACAATGGCAGAGAACGTCGAGTCCGCATATCACAGCTTGGATCTGTCTGAACGTAAAACATTTATTCAAAACGCGCTGGAGGAATTGAGTATTGAGGACAGGCTGCTTCTGACTCTGCATTACTTAAATGAAAATTCCGTCGAAGAGATCACGGAAATAACGGATATCACCCGTGACAATGTGAAAACAAAATTGCACCGGGCAAGGAATAGACTTTACAAAGTTATGAATAAGAAACTCAAGGCGGAGGTTCAATCCATACTATGACGAAAAATCTGAGCATCGAAGAGTTGACAAGAGATATTTTGAAAAATAGTTTCATGGATTTATCCGACGACAATTTTAATGCAGCGACGATGGCGAGAATAATCCGTGAAAACCGCAAATACCACATCATCGAGAATGCCCTGTTATTTTTTCTCGTGTTCCTCGCGATTGACACATTCATCTTGTTGCTGATGTGGCTTACAGGGCTGAATGTTTTTGATGTTGCGACTGCGCCGGCCCATGCGCTAAGTGAAATACTCCTTCAAGCTGGCAGGTTGCAAAATTCAATTATTGACTACCCATTCATAAAGTATTTCATGATCTCACTGGGCGGGTTGATAGTGATATTCAATATCGGAGAACTAAAACTGAACTCATGGAAGGGCCGAAGAGGAGAAGCAGAAAAAGTGTAGTTAACAGATCTCCGGCTCCAGATGCATTTTGTCCGAGTCAGGCTGCCAATGCTTGACCGGATTATTGACTTGTCATTGGCACATCAGTTGGAGGCGGGTCACGACCAATTCAGGGAAGACTGGTGGTTCGAGTTATCGTACCTTATCGCTCCTTGATCCGGTCAATTCTACCAACTTTTTGCACCTCAAATTCCCGATAATTTGCAGGAAAATCGACAGAGGGGAGAATGTTTTCTATCTTGATTCCATCCAGCTATTCGACTATCTCGACTTGGAAGGGGTGGACACCGAAAATTTGTCAACCGCTCTCTGCGATGAACTAGTCAAACCTAGGAAGCCTAAACCGGTGTCAGCAGAAATCAATCCGTTGAAGAGAGCTCAGCAGTACAAGTCGCTGATTGACTTGGGAATTGTCAAAAACCAGTCTGAGCTTGCAGATTATCTCGGCAAAAGCCGTGCATGGGTAAGCAAAGCGATGAAAATATTGAGGCAATTGAACAGGTAAAAGCGGGGTAAACTATCTACGCGTAATGCTACTGGTTGACCGGATTACTAACTTAATGTTGGTACATCAACTGGGGGCAGGTCAAATGTACTTGAAGTCCTTCGGCGATCGCTTGAAGACATTCACGTCATGATAAGTTGAACGAGGTTGTCTCTCTTGATTATCCTTCGGAGTTCATGCTTCTCGCCGCAATGAATCCCTGAGAGTGCGGAAGCTTTTGAAACTTGAACTCAACCTGCAAATGTACCATTACCATGATACGGCAGCGGATGGCGGAGACAGGGGGCAGTTGCTGGATAGGGTGGAAAGACATATTGACTTTCCCCTGGCCCAATGGAAGGTCGCATTGTGCAATCGATATGGAGATCGGCAAGCGTCGACATAATATCGTTGCCGCATCAGCTCGCTAATGTCTGACCAAATCACTAACTTATCATTTAGGTTTGTGAGAGATGGTGTGATTTTATTTTGACAACTTATCATGGCTATTTCTCTCGACTTAAAGGAGACCTTTTTGAAAATATCATTGGCATACAATGTCGGGGCAGGTCAAGCTAACATGCCACAGATAACGGAAAGACACCATATAGCAGGAATGAAGTAGTGAGATGAAGTAGTGATACAACAAAAATCTATCATGAGAAAATCAGTTACAGAATCAACGGTGCTCTTTTTGAGCATCATCAAGTGGATATTTCTTGCGACCATAGCTGGTGTGATTGTTGGAGGAGCTGTATCATTGTTTCTCAAGGCCCTGACTTGGAGTATTGGGATTACTACACAACACGCCAACTTTTTCTGGTTCCTTCCGGTCTCTCTATTTTTAAGCTCGCTGATGATCAAGTATCTTGCCCCCGACGCAGAAGGGCATGGCACTGAGAAAGTCATAGAGGCCGTTCACAAACGAGCGGGGAAGATTTCCATTCTCGTGATTCCCGTGAAGGCCGTTGCAACCCTTCTTACTCTTGCTCTGGGAGGATCTGTTGGTAAAGAGGGGCCCTGTGCGCAAATTGGCGCTGGGCTGACATCGCTGTATAGCGACATCTTCAAGTTTGACGATCATGACCGCAAGAAGATGGTTATCTGTGGAATCAGTGCGGGTTTTGCTTCGGTGTTTGGAGCACCGATTGCCGGATCAATCTTTGGCGTTGAAGTATTGTTTGTGGGAGCAATCATGTACGACGTTTTACTGCCCTCGTTTATCGCCGGGATCACTTCGTATCAAGTGTCATCCGCACTCGGGGTTATGTATTTCCACCAACCGATTAGTGTCATCCCGGTTTTCTCAGAATTATTCGTGGTCAAAGTCTTCCTCGCCGGGCTTTTTTTCGGGGTCTGTTCAATAATCCTTATAGAAGCCCTCAAGTTGGGTGAAAAACTGTCGAACCGAATTCACGTTTGGGCGCCGTTGAAAGGCATTATCGGAGGTGTAGTTCTCGTTGCCTTAACGTATCTCTTTTCAACCCGCTACCTTGGTCTCGGCCTTCAGACCGTGGAATCAAACCTCCGGGGAAACGGAACTGACTGGTATGCGTTTCTATTGAAACCAGTGTTCACAAGTCTGACGCTAAGCTTTGGTGGAAGTGGCGGAATCGTAACGCCTATTTTTTTTGTTGGCTCAACAGCCGGAATAACTTTCGCCAATCTCATGCATTTGGATGCGTCGACATTTGCAGCCATCGGTCTCGTGGCTGTCCTGGCGGGTTCAGCTAATACCCCAATCGCTGCGAGCATTATGTCTGTCGAATTGTTCGGGCCCGCCATCGCGCCTTATGCAACTCTAGCGTGTGTGGTCAGCTTTCTCATGACGGGACATAGGAGTGTTTATCCATCTCAAGTTCTGTCAATTTCCAAATCTCCATTGCTTCAAGTGGAGATTGGGAAAGAGATTGAGGAAATACAAGCGACACTGGATCTTAGAAAAAGGGGATTCATAAGTAGAATATTCCGGCTTCTCAAAAGGATCGAAGAGACGGTCAATAGAATTCAGAGTGGCGGTACGTCATCTAATGGTACAAACAATGACACTCCAACGGTTGATAAGAAATAATGGAGTCCGTTCAATGCCGCTACCAACCTGCCCCCAAAACCAATCTGGTATTATCTCAGTACGAGAGTCGGATCACCAACTTTGCATTGGTACATAGTTGGAGGGCTGGTCACTTTTAGGTTCGTTGAACTATTTTTGATCCTCCTTTTGCAATGGTGGATTCTTTTATGCCGTTTATCTGACAGCGATGGAAATCCGATTTCAGACAGATGAAGCAATTGGAACAATCCAAACTGGAGAGTTAGTAGCCTTGAATTCTAAAGTCTTAATTTGAGTGAAATGCTTTTAACACGATTGGCCTGGCGAAGTTTGTGGCGGAACTGGCGGCGAACGTTGATAGCGATGGCCGCTGTAATCTTTGCAATTTCACTCTCAATCATACAGCGCGGAATACAATACGGAACATACGCAGAGACTATCAACGCAGCGGTTCGTATGTCTACAGGTTACCTCCAGATTCAGAAGGTAGGTTACAACAAGACTCCGACACTGCAGAAGAGTTTTGATCTAACTCCAAAGATCTTTGATGCAATCAAAAGCATTTCGCAAATAAACGGTTACTCGCCGAGGATTCAGACCGACGGGCTTCTGAGCTATCGCGACCAGTCGCTTGGGACGATGGTCATGGGAGTTTCGCCAAAATCCGAAGGGCTCGTTACCGACTTCCAAAAGAAAATCAACCGCGGACATTTTCTATCGGTCGGTAATGATCGAAGCACAACCGAGATTGTTGTGGGATACAAACTATTGGACAATCTTGGCGCCAAGGTCGGAGATTCGGTCGTTATGCTCGCACAGGGCTTCGACGGAACACTCGGTAATATGTTTGTCAGAATCGGCGGCACGTTTAAGACCGGTTCCGACGAATTCGACCGCATGGGCACCTTCATGGACATATCGGATCTTCAGAATTTTCTGGGTATGGATGACAGGATAAACGCCGTCGCCATCTCGGTTCGAAATCAAGAAGATGTAGGGAAAATTGTAGACCGTCTCAATCGGACATTGAAACCTATGGGACTCGTTGCGCTCTCCTGGCAGGAGTTGTTGCCGCAGCTGAAGCAAACCATCGAGCTCGACAATTCCAGCGGCGTACTTTATATAATAATTCTGCTGGCGGTGGTTGGATTCGGAATATTGAACACCGTCCTTATGTCGATTACGGAAAGGTTCAGGGAATACGGCGTGATGCTCTCGCTCGGAATGTCTCAAGAGAGACTCGTAGTTGCGGTGGCATTGGAAGTCTTTTTCATGCTCGTGTTAGGTTTCGCTATCGGAAATGGAATCGGAATCGCAGTGAACTCATACTTCGTACAACATCCCATCCAGTTGGGAGGCGACGTCGCAGAACTTTACAGGGAATATAACTTTGCACCTGTGCTTGTTTCGTCGCTTTCGTTCAAAATCTTCCTCGATTCCACCCTGACGATACTCGGGATCTCAATAGTGGCAGCGGTCTACCCGCTTTGGAGGGTGCTGAAGTTGGAACCTCTGAAAGGAATAAGATACACCTGATGATACGCAAGATAGCATGGCGGAATATTCTGCGGAACAAGCGGAGGTCATTGATACTGGTCATCTCGATAATAATCGGTGTGATGGCGATTGTTCTTACTGACGGTCTCTCCGTCGGCATGATGCAGCAGATGCTGACTAACCAGATCGGGGCCGACGCTGGTTACATTCAGGTTCACAAAAAAGGTTACCAGGCAAATCCTGCGCTCAAGAATTCAGTTGCAGATCCTGAAGAGATCCGAACTGCGCTTGCAAAGGTGACCCTTCCATGCAATGTGTCCGAAAGATTGCGGACATTTGGAATCGTCAGCAGTGCCTATAATTCATCGGGAGTCTCAATCCTCGGGGTGGAACCAGGTTCAGAGAAGAAAGTTACCACGATCTGCAAATATGTCACTAAAGGAACTTATCTCTCGGGTAAGCCTGCTGAAATTCTGATAAGTTCATCGGCAGCTGAAAAACTGAAAGTGGAGCTTGGCGACAAAGTGGTCGTGATGGCGTCGCGCTTTGACGGGAGTATCGGGTCAGAAGCGTGCCGCGTTGTCGGGATATTCGAAACGTTCGACTCCGGATTCGACCAGGGACACGTTTATATCTCACTGCAGACTGCCCAGCAGATGCTCGGTACAGATAATCGCATATCAGAATTCGTTGTCAACCCAGTCGACGCCAAACAGACCGATATGGTTGCAAACGAGATTAGATCCAAATTGACGAATTCATATGAAGTGTTGACTTACAGGCAAATGCTCCCGCTCCTCGTCATGCAGGTACAACTTTATGACGAAACGATCTATATATTTTACGCGATCATCGCCATCGCTTTGATATTCGGAATAGTCAACACGATGCTCATGGCTGTAATGGAACGGACGCATGAGTTCGGTGTGGATATGGCTATCGGGATGTCGAACAGGAGAATTTTCGCCATGATCCTCACGGAGGCTGCGTTTCTCGGCATAGTTGGCACAGCAGTCGGGCTGGTCGCATCTTTCGCAATATTCATCCCTCTTTCTTATTCAGGATGGAACCTGGCGATGTTTTCCGAAAGCCTGAGATCGCTCGGTGTCGGTACGACCATTTATCCGATTTTGACTGCCTCGTCGCTTGTCAACGCGATAGTAATCATACCGATCGCGACCATCATTGGTGCTGTCTATCCAGCAACCAGGGCAATAAGACTGCGTCCTGTCGAAGCAATTCGAGCAACTTAGAAATGGAATCTTAACACCATGGAAACAAAGACTGTCATTTCGGAAATCGTTCGCGTCGAGAATGTGAAAAAGACTTACCAGGATAACGGAGTACCGGTTGATGCGCTCAAAGGGATAAACCTGAGTGTTTTGCCCGGTGACTTTTCCGTAATCGCTGGACCGTCAGGTTCGGGAAAGACAACTCTGCTAAACATCATCGGTACGCTTGATAAACCCACAGAGGGAAAAGTATGTCTTGATGGAGTAGACGTGGCATCGAAAACGAGGCGTGAACTTGCCGACATAAGATTGAGAAAAATTGGCTTTGTCTTCCAGGCCTATAATCTCAATCCGGTATTGAGTGCGCTCGAAAACGTCGAGTTCACGATGATGCTTCGCGGCGTCGGCGCGGACGAACGAAAACGGAGAGGACTCGCATTGTTGAATGAGCTCGGCATCGGGGAACTGGCACATAAGCGTCCCAACGAAATGAGCGGCGGACAACAACAGAGAGTGGCGGTTGCGAGAGCGATCTCAAACGATCCGCGACTGGTCCTTGCCGACGAACCGACAGCAAACCTCGACTCCGAAACCGCGATCAAGCTTCTTGAACTCATGGAAAAACTTAACCGCGAGGAAAGGATAACGTTTGTGTTTTCTTCACATGACCCGCAGGTGATAGAGCATGCCCACCGATTGCTTATCTTAAAGGACGGACAGATCATCAGCGACAAGAACCAATAGTGCTGATGCCGTCAAAAGGTAGCGAGATGCATTGGATCTACCCTTCTGCTTGATTCAAACCGTAATCCAAATTGACTTGCCCCCGATTGATGTACCAGGTTAAGTTGGCGCGACGTGCCCACATGTCATGTAACAATGATAAGTTAGTTATCCGATCAGGCATTGGCAATTTGACGCAAGTACAAAAAGTCTAGGCCAAGCGGGGAAATACCTGAATTTGAGGGCTAACAAACGAAGGGGCAAGGAAAACTAAAAGATCGCTTTGACTGGGCGAGCGCATCATGCTACAAGCTCCTCGGGCAGGACTCGAACCTGCAACCCATCGGTTAACAGCCGATTGCTCTGCCAATTGAGCTACCGAGGAATGTGAACTCTGGAGTACATTTAAATATATTTGTCCGCGGGAAAAAATCAAAGCCTTTTCTATGGTAGAACTGACATTCTCTGTTCTGTTTGCAAATTTACATATCGCCAGAACCGATCGGACTCGCCATTCTTTGTAATTCCTTCTCCTTTTGGATATATTCAATAGGATTTTATGAAGCTCATATTCAAAATAGGCAAGATGATCTATAAATGGTGGATGGTATTTGCTCGCGTGCTCGGCGTTGTGAACGCGACCATTCTATTGACGGTCGTCTACATCGCGGTGATCGGTCCTATGTCGATCATATCGAAAATTTTTGGAAAAGACTTGCTCACTCATCGCAAGCCTGTCGAATCCTTTTGGAGAACGAAAGAGTCAACTCCCCATACGCTTGAAAAAGCTCGCCACCAGTTCTAAAATTTCCCCATGAATATTCTCGGAATTTCGTGCTTCTACCATGACGCTGCAGCAGCGCTCGTGCAGGACGGTAAACTGGTGGCTGCTGCTCAGGAAGAGCGTTTCACTCGTAAGAAGCACGACCAGGATTTCCCAAAACATGCCATCGATTTCTGTTTGAAGCATGCAGGTGCGGGGCCCAATGATATAGACTATGTGGCCTTCTATGATAAACCGTTCATAAAATTCGACCGAATTCTTCAGACGTATATCGCAACATGGCCAAAGGGACTGCTGTCGTTTCTGAAAGCGATGCCCGTTTGGATCAAAGAAAAAATCTGGATTCCTCAGACGATCAAAAGCGAACTCGACTATGAAGGGGAAATTCTTTTTGCCGAACATCATGTGTCTCATGCCGCCAGCGCATTTTTGGTCTCGCCGTTTGAGGAAGCCGCAATCCTGACGACTGATGGCGTGGGTGAATGGGATACTACCACATACGGAATCGGTCGCGGAAATGACGTCTCGCTTTTAAAGAGCATCCAGTTTCCTCATTCTCTCGGACTCTTCTACTCCGCGTTCACTTATTACTTGGGTTTCAAGGTTAATAGCGCCGAATACAAAGTGATGGGGCTTGCTCCCTATGGCGAGCCGCGCTTCTACGATCTGATAATGAAAGAACTGGTGACGCTAGATGAAGACGGCAGCTTTCACTTGAACATGCGATACTTTACGTATGAATATGGTCTGAAGATGACGGGGAAAAATTTCAGCAAATTGTTCGGTGAACCTGTCCGCGAGCCTGAATCGAAGCTCACGCAGTTTCATAAAGATGTCGCCGCCTCGCTTCAGAAAGCAACGGACGCTATCATGGTCAAGATGGCGCAACATGTTGAACAAGAAACCAGGATGAAATACCTCTGCATGGCCGGTGGAGTTGCCCTCAACTGTGTTTCAAACAGCAAAATTCTTGAGAGTACTTCTTTCCATGATATCTTTGTTCAGCCAGCCGCAGGAGATGCCGGCGGAGCTGTCGGAGTTGCTTACTACGTCAACAATACGATCCTTGGTAATCCAAGAACCTACGTCATGAACGACGTCTTTCTTGGACCGGAGTTTTCGGATGAGCAGATTGAAAACCTGCTGAAGTCAAAAAATATTAGCTACAGGAAGTGTGATCGGCATGAGCTGTTGCAGGAAACTGGACGGCTTATCGCAGATCAAAAAGTTGTCGGATGGTTTCAAGGGAGAATGGAATTCGGCCCGCGCGCGCTGGGAAACAGAAGTATAATTGCCGACGCACGTAACCCAAAGAACCAATCGATCGTCAATCTGAAAATTAAGTTCCGAGAAAGTTTCCGGCCGTTTGCACCGACAATTCTCGAGGACCGGATGGAAGAGTATTTCGAATTCGATCGTCCCGGGCCATTCATGCTGTTCGTTGCTAATGTACGTCCGGACAAACGCGTCATCCCGGCGGTGACGCATGTGGACGGCTCGGCAAGACTGCAGACAATTTCGCGGGAACAAAATCAACTTTATTATGATTTGATTGCCGAGTTTGACCGTCAGACCGGCTGCCCGGTCATTATCAATACTTCGTTTAACGTTCGCGGCGAGCCGATAGTCTGCACTCCGGAAGACGCCTGGCGCTGCTTCATGCGCACGGAGATGGACTGTTTAGTTATGGGGAACTTTATCCTTGAAAAGGGGAAACTGGGATCGTACCGCGAAGAAGTTCTTGAAGAAAAATTCGAATTGGACTAACTTATTTTCCGAGCGCATTATGGCACCGTTACAGACAGGATCACGATCATGAAAACTGCAAAGAAGGTAAAAAGCAGACTGGCGATTTTCGGCGAGTTGTGGGCATTCATGAGGGTCCGAAAAAAATGGTGGCTCGGACCAATCATTTTAGTCCTGTTGTTCCTGGGACTCTTCATCGTTTTGACTCAGGGCTCGGCGCTCGCTCCGTTTATATATACTCTGTTCTGAAATTATAAATGAAAACATCACCGGCGTTTTAACTCCAGCCGGGACGTAAGCTGTATTTCTAAGGACGGGCTGTTCTTATCAGGAGATGAAGGTCCAGTGACTCTCAATATTTATAACGTCATTAGTATCATAGCCATATTTCAATCGGCATTCCTGTCGTCGTTTTTCTTCAGCAATCCCAAAGGAATTCCCTTCAGCAACAAAATACTCGGGGGAATGCTTTGCGTTTTTGCGGTCTATATCGGTTTCGATTTCACGATGAGTTTTGGCGCCGGGGAGTCTTTCATAAAATACTACCGAATTCTCTTTGTCTTTAGTCAGCTCGCTTTCCTGCTGGGGCCGATGCTGTACTTCTACGCGAAGTCGATTATCGATCTCCATTTTCAATTGAGAAAAAAGGACTTCGTCCACGTGATTCCATTTCTTGCGGCGGTCATGTTTTCAATTGTCGCAATGTACTTTCTGCATTATCGATTAGGATGGCAGTCGCCGCTTCGCGAAATGACGAGCGCAGCCGTGATCTTGCAAATCACAGCTTATGTCGTTGCGAGCCTCGTTGTCGTGAAATCAAAAGTCAGGTCGCTGTTCTCGCCGATTGATGATATCAGGCTGGCGTGGCTCCGGCTCCTCTTGCTGGGGTATGTAGCCTTCTGGTTCTTTCAACTCCATTTCTTTGTCTTCATAGACTTATGGAAGTTATACGGATTGTGTCCTTACTCCGACACGTTATACCTGACAACGATCTTTATCCTCTTCAACTGTATCGCTTACGTAGCGATGAAAAATCCGGAGATATTCACGTTCACCAAGAAATATCAAAAGTCGGATTTAAAAGAATCGGACAAAGAGGAGTACAAGAAAAAAATTCTTGATGCTATGGAAATCGAGAAGGCCTATCGGGAACCGTCGTTGACTTTGTCCTCTCTGTCGAAACGATTATCCATTCCCGTCACCTATCTTTCACAGATTGTCAATGAATCGTTCGACAAAAATTTTCGCGACTTTGTCAATAGGTATCGCATCGAGGAAAGCAAACAACGCCTGGGATCCTCTGCCAAGAATAAACAAAGCATCCTCGAGATTGCGTATGCGGTAGGTTTCAATTCGAAATCTTCTTTTAACGGTGCTTTTAAGAAACACACGGGTATTACTCCGAGAGAATACGTAAAACAGAGTTCGTGAATTCCACTCCTTTTTGATATTTGTTCCTCCTCATCTTTCTGAAAGTACGAAATCATACATCAGGTCGATTTACTCCTTATTTTTTCCTTTTTTGTATCTGAAAACTCGATAGGAATTTTTTCAATGAAGAAATCTTACGTTAAACTGATGGCTGCCGCCATGGTCATTCTATCACCTGGATTCATGAGCAGTTCGGCAAATTTTTCTTATTTTCTCAAGACTTCCGGGGACAGGCCTTATGGGATTGCATTCGACGGGAGAGGCGCAATGTATATGGTCACGGCACCCGAAAGCGGAAGCGGCACGCTGTCACTTGTTACACCGGATGGCACCGTGTCAAAGATCGCGACTCTCGCGGGGACATTTATTGGCCCCGGTATCACGGCGGACGACAGCGGCAATGCTCTCGTCACCGTAGGTGATAAATTGTTGAAGGTCTCTCATGATGGAACAACCCAGACGATTGCCGACGGGTTCACAAGATGCTTCGATGTTAAACTCGACAAGATCGGAAACATCTATGTGGCGGACGATATCAAGAACGTCGTGTATAAGATCACTCCGGATGGTGAGAAAGAAGTTTTCTATACGAGCAGCGCCGCCGGCGGTTTCGTGCTTACAGCGATATGTATCGACCGTCGTCAAAAAAACATGTATATAAAAGACGGCAGCAAATTGTTCAAAGTCCCGTTGGATACGAACGCCGCCACCGTGAAACTGATTTTGGAAAACTCCGATATGTTTTACATGTGTCTGGACAGCAGCGACAATATTTATGTAAGCACGATCAAGAATGTAATTAGAATCGATTCCACAGGCGCCGCACAAAATCTATCTAATCAGGATTTAAACACATCCACCGGATTGTCGACCGGCGGCAACGGATTTGGGCAGCAGGACTTGTACGTAGCGGTCGATGATGGAATCGTGGAGTTGTCGACGCTGATGGGGATTGAGGCACACCGATCTCACCGGCCCGATGGATATATGCTGCGACAAAACTATCCGAATCCATTTAACCCGGCAACGTCAATCGATTACCGGCTTCCGTCGAACAGCTTCATAACACTGAAAGTTTATGATGCTCTTGGAAGGGAAGTGGAAACACTGGTTGATGAAAAAGAAAACGCAGGAAACTACACTGTCAGGTTTGATGGAAGCAAATTATCGAGCGGGATATATTTTTACAAACTTGCATCGGAATGTTATATTGAAATGAAGCGAATGGTCTTGCTGAAGTGACGATCGCTTCGCAGCAATTTGTCGGGCGGCATTATCTCATGACCGCTGGCTGGCCTAATATTCCAAATCAGGAGGAAAATATCTAGATGGAGAAAATCTTGGTAGTTACGATGGCACTTTGGGTTGCATCCACGATAGGCTGCAAAAAAGACTCGAACCCCGTTTCGTCGTCTTTTCAGAAGGAGAACCTCATAGTAAATGGTGACTTTGCGGATTCTTTGAAAAACTGGTTGCTCATCGGTCAAGGGACGAACCCCTACCACCCGAATGACCCCGGCAGGGCAAGCTTCAGCGTGACAAATGGGGTGCTGAAAATAGACATCGCCAATCAAGGACAGGATGAATACTCGATCATGCTTTACCAGAGCGTTGCACTTCAAAAAGACTCTGCGTACACCGTTTCGTTCGATGCGAAGTCGGATTCGGCCATGCAGATAATCTCTAATGTTACGCAGGATGTAACGTGGAACAATATTACCGGTGATAGAAGCTTCTCGTTGACGACCGCCATGTCAAACTATTCATACCAATTCACACAGGGTAATGATACCACGGCTATGCTCTTCCAGTTCTGTTTCGGAAACATGGGTGCAAGAAAGATTTATCTCGACAATATTTCCATAACGACAAATTAATCCGAAGTACTGCTTCGAAGGAGGAACGACATGAACAGAAAAGGCTTCTTGAAGTCCTGTGGCTTGGTCAGCATGGGCT